>NZ_JAEKDA010000019.1:0-140780 GCF_016405635.1 Pseudomonas sp. MF6755 | reverse complement strand
GGTGGGTGGGAGATTTGTGAGCAGGCGGGGCAGGCTTGCAGTGGGGCTGCGGCGCTGCGTTAGGCACAAGCGCTGCACTTGGGGTTCGTGTGTATATCCATTATTTAGGTAACGGCTGCTATTGGTTCCGCTCTTACAGCGGCCTTATAGCCGACCTGATCGATGCTGCGTGCGCGTACCCCTGTGGGAGCGGGCTTGCTCGCGAAAGCGGTGGGTCAGTCAACCTCAATGTTTGCTGGGCCGACGCCTTCGCGAGCAAGTCGAATCGTCGCACCGCCGCTCCCACATTTTATCTTCGCTGCTTTGAGAATTTCGTTCACTTAACTGACCGGTATCAGGGCAAGCCCGCTCTCACAGAAAAGCAGAAGCACCGCCAGCGTATCTACGATGCGAAGCGAGTCGCTCTTGATCTTGATCTTAGGTGCCCCGTTAAACCACGCTGGCCGAACGCAGGCTTGAATCCGTGGGTAACCCGGCAGGACGCCGGGTTAGCCGCACTGGGCCATGGATGGCCCATAGCCGCCGTTGCCTAAATAACGGATATGTACTCAATCAACCCCTCCCAAAAATGGCCGCCCCACAACCTCTCTCCAACCCACAAAAAAGAAATTTCCTACAGGTATTGACCTTGCCACTACAGGAACCTTTAGCCTTTTCTCCGAGTACGCCAAATCAAAAAAAACAAGAATCAAGGGGTTATCAATGGATACTGCTACCCTGCTACAACGTTCGGATTCCAATCTGTTCACCACAGCCTCGGCGCTGATGGTGAATGCCCTGGAACCCGGCGCCCACTACGCCCAGGTCACCCGCGCACTGGAAGCACTGCTAGCGCTGACCCGGCAAGGCCTGTCGGGAGATACCGACGCCTACGCGCACTACCAGGCAGCCCTGCTGCAACTGCACATCCCGGGCGATCCGCGCACTGAGCCGACCCGCCGTTGGATGGCCAGTGAGGTTTACCGCGTCGAAGATGAGTTTGCCGCCGACCTGCCGGGTTTCACCGCGCTGCCGGTGGATGAGTTCCGCCAGTTGGTCGACGCTGAAATCGCCGCTCGCAGCCGGGTCAACCACCCCATGTCGGTGCACCTGTTCCAAGGTACGCCGCCTGTGCAAGACGTGCGCTTCTTCCTGGAACACCACTGGACCCGCTCCTACAACTTCTACAGCCTGCTGGCCGAACTGGCCTTTCGCTTCGAGGCCATCGAGGATGCCTCGGTGTTCTACCGCAACCTTTACGGTGAAGCGGGCGCAGAGGCACCGGAGCGTTCACACCCGGCGATGCTGGCCCATCTCATGGAGTATTTCGATATTCCGCTGGCCATCGACTTCCCCGCGCTGCATCCCCTGGAAAAGGCCTACCTGAATAATCGCATTCGCTGTGTGCGTCATACCGATGTCGCCTGGGGGCTTGCGTTGCTCTACGCCGTCGAGTCTGTCAGTTGCGTCAACCATCGGCGCATCTACGAGCTGTTGCAGCGCCTGGACGTTCCAGAGCAGCCGAGTGAATTCCATCGCCTGCACGGCACTCAGGATGAAATCGATACCGAGGAAATGTGGGCGCTGATTGCCAAGTTCGCCGGCGATGACGGCTTCCAACGCACGTTCATGCGCGCACTCAAGCGTCACTTCGAAATCAACAAGGCCTACTTCGACAGCCTGTGGCAGCAGATGCAGGCACAGCGCTTGTCCGCTTGAACCACCCTGCGAACCCAGAACAAAAATAATGGAGCACATGATGAGCCCACGTAATTTCTCGCAGCCGCAACTGCAGAATATCCACACCGCCGAAGCGCGCCTGTTGGCCGAAGCGCTGAAGCCCGATGCAACATTCAATCGCATCGAAATTGCCGCCAATATGCTGCGCGCCTTATGCGAGTCGGGCCTGCAGGGCGACGCCGCGAACGCGGCGCAGTGCCAGCAATTGCTGTACATCCTGTCGCTGAGCGATGACGTCGCGACCGCCTCGACCCGACGCTGGCTGGCCAATGCCATCTATAGCGTGCAAGAGCGTTTCATGCCGTCTGCTGATTTGGCATCGCCGCTGTCCGAGGCTGGTTTCCAGCAACGCCTGGAAGAACAGATTGCCGCGCAGTCGCGGGAAAATCACCCGATGTCGCAGTATGTGTTCGAGGGCAAAGCCTCCCGCGAGCAACTGCAGGTGTTCCTGCGTCACCAATGGTTCCGCACCTACCGCCTGTACCGTGATGCCGCCGACTTGCTGGTCAACCTGACCGACGTGGACGAGGCGGCCGCCCTTGGCCGTTACCTCTACGGCGAGCTGGGCGAAGAGGACGAGCAACGCTCCCATCCGCGACTGTTGGCCAAGCTGCTCGCCGCCGTCGGCCTGGCTGCCGATTTCGAGGCCATCTCGACGATGCCCGAGGAAATCGCCTACTTGAACAACCGCGCACGCTGCTTCCGCAACCCGGATGTCGGCTGGGGCCTGGCGGTGTTCTACATCACCGAGCTGGTAGTGCCCGGTAATCACGGCAAGCTGTACAACGCCTTGCGCAATGCGGGCTTGAGCCAGGATGACGCAGAGTATTACGAAGTGCATATCAGCCTGGTGCCGCCACGTGCCAAACGTGAATGGGCGCTGATTTCACGGCGTATCCCGGACCTCGGGTTCCAGAATGCGTTCCTCACGTCGCTGGCTGAGCACTTCCGGCTGGAGAGGGCTTATTACGACGCGGTCTGGGAAGAAATGCAGCGCGTGAAGTAGCCCTCCTTAGGACAACGCGAGTAACCCGACATGCCGAGTCATATTTCTGAATCCCGTATCCACGGGGGCGCTTACTCGTCCCCGGAATTTGCCGCGATCTTCTCTGATACCAATCAGGTGCAGAAGTGGCTCGATGTAGAAACAGCACTGGCAGCTACCCAGGCGCAGATGGGCATCATCCCCCACGAGGCTGCGCGGGAAATCGCCCGCGTCGCCAGTGTGGAGTTGCTGGACCTCGACGCCTTGGGGCGCGAGAGCATGGAAACCGGGCACATTCTGGTGCCGACCATTCGCGCATTGGAGGCCTTGTGCGCCGATGGTTGGGGTGAATACGTGCATTACGGCGTAACCACCCAGGACATCCTCGACACCGGGCTGATCCTGCAGGTCCGCGATGCCTGGGGCCTGGTGGTGCAGCGCTTGCGCGGGATCCGTGGGCATTTGCTCACGCTCGCCCTGCGGTATAAGCACACGCCGATGGTCGCCCGGACCCATGGGCAACAAGCATTGCCCACCACGTTCGGCTACAAGGTCGCGGTGTGGGTCGATGAGATTGATCGACACCTTGAGCGTTTTGACGAGGCGTATGCGCGGGTGATGGTAGGCAACCTGACCGGCGCGGTGGGCACCCTGGCAGCGCTTGGCCCACAGGGTCTGGAAGTGCAGCGCCGGACCCTGGAAGGCCTCGGCCTGGCGGCGCCATTGAGCAGTTGGCACAGCGCTCGCGACCGTATCCTGGAGGCGGCGTGGCTGCTGGTCCAGGCTTCGGCGACCCTGGGCCGCGTCGCCAATGAGATCTACCACCTGCAGCGCACCGAGATCGATGAAGTGCGCGAAGGCCGCCGGGCAGGGCAGGTGGGGAGCAGCACCATGCCCCACAAGCAGAACCCGTCGACGGTGGATCTGATCAGCGCGCTGTCGCGGCTGGTTCGCGCGCAGATGCTTGCGCTGACCGATGCTGCGTTTCAGTTGCACGAGCGCGACGGCACCACGTGGCGTATCGAATGGGCGGCCTTGCCGGAGCTGTTTATCTATGCCGGAGCCTTGCTTGCCCGTATGGAAGGCGTGCTGTTGGCCGGGCTGGACGTGCGCGAAACGCGCATGCGCAGCAACCTCGACTTGCTCGGCGGGCTGATCCTGTCGGAACGCATCATGCTCGCGCTGGCACCACGGTTCGGCAAGCAGACGGCGCATCAACTGGTCCACGAAATAGCCCTGATGGCCCAAGCCGAGGGGCGTTCTTTTCGCGACGCGCTGCTCAGCGATCAACGCCTGCGCGGCTGTTTCACCCGACAAGCCCTCGACGACCTGCTTGACCCGACAGCCTACACCGGGCTTGCGGTGGAGATGGTCGACCTGGTGGCGAATAAGGCAATACCCCGGTCTTCAAGCGATGTTCTTGAAACGCAGATATCAACCCAAGGAAATCCCAGTCGGTCTCAGCATGTGATGGAGGGTATGTGATGGATTCGCAAACGTTGGAAATGGCAGCCCGTGCCTCTTGCACCGCACGTTCGGAACACTCAGGCCTTAATCATGACGGCGAGCAATGCCGCCATGAACACAGCCACATCCTCGACTCGAAAACCCACGGCTCAGGCTATGCCGGCCCACAAAGCCGCAAGATCTTCTGCAGCCATTGCCGCCTGCAACGCTGGCTGGATGTGGAGGCCGCGCTGGCCATGGCCCAGGCCGACGTCAATATCATCCCGCGCGAAGCAGCCCTGGAAATCGAAAAAGCCGCCTTGCTGTCGGGCATCAATGTGCGCCAACTGGCCGAGGGTGTAGCTGCCACCGGCCATTCGCTGATGCCGTTGCTGAGCGCCCTGCAGAAGAACTGCAGCCCGAGTGCCCGCGAATACGTGCACTACGGCGCCACCACCCAGGACATCCAGGACACCGCCCAGTCCCTGGAAATGCGCGACGTGCTCGATGCCATGGACCTGGCCCTGGAAGTCTTGCTGGGCAAACTGTCGACGCTGGCCGATGCGCACCGTGACTCGCTCATGGTCGCCAGAACTCACTCTATCCCGGCATTGCCGACCACCTTCGGGCTGAAGGTCGCCGGCTGGATCGACGAGCTGTTGCGGCATCGCCAGCGCCTGGCCGAGGCGCGCCAGCGCGTGCTGGTGGTGCAGCTGTTCGGCGGGGTCGGCACCATGGCAGCGTTCGGCCCGGAGGCGATGCCGATGCTCGAGCGTTTCGCTCAACGCCTGTCGCTGCAAGTGCCCCTGACGGGGTGGCATGTGTCCCGTGACCGTGTTGCGGAGTTCGTCAGCACCCTGGCGATGGTCACGGCCTCGTTGGCACGTGTGGCCGATGAGATCCGCACGCTCAATCGCTGGGAAATCGCTGAAGTCGAAGTGGGCTGGAGCGACCAGCAGATCGGCAGCAGCACCATGCCGCACAAACGCAACCCGGAAGGCTGCGAGCAGGTGGTGGTCTTGGCGCGGCTGGCCAAGGCCCAGGTCATGCTCGCACTGGACGCGATGATTCTCGAACACGAGCGCGATTATCGCGGTACCCGTCTGGAATGGTGTGCGGTCGCGGATGTTTCCCACTATGCGCTGATGGCGCTGTCGATACTCACCGACACCATCGATGGGCTCACCGTGAACGTGCAGAAGATGGAGTGCACCGCCCACGCCTACGGCGATGCGATCTGCACCGAAGCGGTGGTGTTCGAAATGGCGCGCAAGCTGGGCAAGAGCAGCGCCTACGAAATCATCTTCGAAGTATCCCAGGCGAGCCAGCGCAATCACGTGTCGATCCGTACCGCGATCGAGGCCGATGCACGGGTGGTTGCCGTCATGAATGCGGGCGCGCTGGCGCGGTTGTTCGAGCCCAGGACGCACCTGGGAATGTCCGACCGCCTCGTCGACAACGTGCTTTCGAAACTGACGGTCCGCTAATCATTGATCACTGAACTGACTTGCAATTTCATCAAGGAGCGACAGATGTCAAACGTTATGGAAGTTGATAAAGCCAAGGTCCAACAGTTTTCCGCGCGCATCATGGAGGATTATGGCAACACGTTGCGCGGCGCCATGCTCTACATCGGCGACCAGCTTGGCTTGTTCAAGGCCCTGGCCGACGGCGAAGCGGTGACCCTCGAGGAGCTGGCGCAAAAGACCGGCTACAACGCACGCTATTTGCGCGAATGGCTGGGCAGCATGGCCACGGGCAATTATGTGACCTACGACGCACAAACCCGCCGCTACCAGATGCCCGCTGAATTCGTGCCGGTGCTCGCCGATGAAGACTCGCCTTATTTCGCCGGTGGCATTATCCAGTTGAGCGTGCCGTTCGTGAGCATGGCGCCCAAGGTCATCGAAGCGTTTCGCAATGGCGGCGGCTGCGCCGAAGAGGCGTTCCCGCTGGAGACCTGGAAAGGCATGGAACGCATGACCATGCCTTGGTACAAACACTACCTGGTCCAGCACTGGATTCCTTCCCTGGACGGCGTCGAAGAGAAACTCAAGACCGGCGGCAGCGTGCTTGATTTCGGCTGCGGTGCGGGGCTGGCAGCGATCACCATGGCCAAGGCCTACCCTGAGGCGCGGATTGTCGGCTGCGACTTCCACTTGCCCTCCATCGAGTTGGCGCGGGCCAACGCCGAGGCGGCCGGAGTGGGCGACCGGGTGCAATTCGAGGTGAACGACTCGGATGCCCTGCGCGGGCAGCAATTCGATTTCGTGACCACCTTCGTGGTGATCCACGATGCCACCGACCCTCAGCAAATGCTCAAGGACCTGCGCGCAGCCACGGCCGCCGACGGCACCTACCTGATGGTAGAGCTCAACTTGTCCGAAGAGCTGCACGAGAACATGAACCTGTTCGGTCGGGTGATGTACCCACAGAGCACCCTCTATTGCATGACTTGCTCGCTGTCCCATGGCGGGGCAGGGCTGGGGGCGTTCATGGGCGAGAAGCGCGCTCGCCAGATGGCTGAAGCAGCCGGGTTCAGCCACTTCCGCAAAGTCCCGTCGGCGTGGCCGCCGATGCCTGCGCTGTTTGAACTCAAGCCCTGAGTGGAGTCTGCTGTGGCGAGGGAGCAAGCTTCCTCGCCACGTCATGGTTTTGTCGCGGTTGGCCGGCTTGACCCGCGCCAAAAAACGCTGGGCCACTAGGTAATAAGGCATTCCAGGATGCGCTGCCCGAGCGCTTCTGCGTTAGCTTGCGAGTCGATATTGGCAAACCCGAGCAGCAAGCCGGGACCGCTCGCTTGCGTGTTACTCCAGTCACTCAACGCTTCAGCGTAAATGCCCACGCTGGCGAGTCTGTCCACGAGTAAGCGGTCGGACATCGGCGGCTTGAGCCTCAGGATCAAATGCATGCCGCCTGGCTGTGCATCTATCGAAATATGCGTGCCCAACACGCTGCGCAAGCCCTTGGCCGTGGCCTCGCGCCGCTCGCCATAGAGCTTGCGCATCCGTTGTATATGCCGGGCGAAATGGCCCTCGGCGATAAAACTGGCGACGATGGCCTGGGTCAATTCCGGACAGTTACCGAGGAAGGTCTGGCTGACCTGCTCGAAGCGGCTGACTTGGGCGGCGGGCACCACCAGGTAGGCCAGGCGCATGCCGGGGAACAGCACTTTGCTGAAAGTACCGGCGTAGAGTACGCGGCCTTCACTGTCCAGGCTCTTGAGGGCGGGCAGGGGGCGGCTGGCGTAGCGGTATTCGCCGTCGTAGTCGTCTTCGATGATCCAGGCTTGCTGGCGCTTGGCCCAGTCGAGCAGGGCCAGACGGCGCGGCAGTGACAGGGACACGCACAGCGGGCTTTGGTGGGCGGGCGTAACCACCACCGCACGGGCGTTGCTGGTGGGTGGCAGGCACAGGCCGTCCAGATCCACCGGTACCGGCACCGGCTTGATGTGCAGGTATTCCAGCAGCGGGCGAGTCGGCGGATAGCCCGGGTCTTCCACCAGCACCTGGTCGCCCGGGGTGAGCAGGGCATGGGTGATCAGGCCCAGGGTGTTGCGATAGCCTGAGGTGATGAATATCTGTTCGGGCGAACAGTCGATGCCCCGGGCCACTTGCAGGTGGCTGGCGATGGCCGAACGTAGAGAGGCCAGGCCATAGACCGGGGGGGTGGCCATGTCGGCGAATTGGGTGGCGCGCACGCAGCGGGCGGCGATTTTTGACCAGAGCTTGCGCGGGAATGCGTCCAGGGCTGGCAGGCCCATCTGGAACGGTAATATCGCTGCCTGTTGTCGCACGGCGTTGTAAGGCGGCACCACGGCGCGCGTAGGCAAAGTGCCCTTGATGCCCTGTGCGACCACCGTACCTGCCTGGCCACGAGCTTCCAGGTAGCCCTCGGCGGTCAACAATGAGTAGGCACTCTCAATGGTGCCGCGGGCCAACCCCAACTCCTGGGCGAGGGCCCGCGCCGCTGGTACGCGTTCGCCGGGCTTGAGCAAGCCTTCGGCAATGGCATTGCGAAAGCGCCAGTAGAGCTGGCGATAGATCGGCTCGGCGGTGGTGGGGTCCAGTGGGGGCAATGAGGTGGGCATCGGCGGCGGCTCTCCAAGTGCGGCTGATGTGAGCCTACGCGGTGGTTGTCTCAAGCCAAAGCACCAATAACCGATTAAATACGTAGACCATCATGGCCCAGGCTTGCCGCCGATTCTTGGCTCTTCAGAGGTGAGCCATAACATCGCAAGATGGCGTCTCACCTCAACTGCTACAGGATCTGCCATGACCGCTCGCCTCGACTACATCCACGCCTCCCCGGAAGGTTATAAAGCCTTTGGCGGTGTCTACACCTATCTGCACAACTGCGGTTTGCCCAAGCTGCTGATCGACCTGGTGTACCTGCGGGTCTCGCAAATCAACGGCTGCGCTTTTTGTATCGACATGCACTCGCGGGACCTGCTCAAACAGGGCCTGGCCGTGGACAAACTGGTGCTGGTGCCGGTGTGGCATGAGGCCCGGGAGGTGTTCACTGCCCGTGAACGTATCGCCCTGGCTTTCGCCGAAGCCGTGACCCACTGCGACGTCTCCGATGCGGACTACGCAGCGGCTGGCGCGGAGTTCACCGACAAGGAACTGGCCGACCTCACCTATGGCATCGCCTTGATGAACGCCTTTAACCGACTCGGCATCACCTTCCGCGCGACACCTGCGGCTGCCGCCTCAAAGATTGCGCAGTAAGGCAATTTAATGGCCCCTTTGTAACAAAATCCTCGCCAAAATCGCTTTTATTTTCAGGTGGTTAGGTGGGATGCAAATGCGCACTGTTGGAATGATGCTGATTGCCTGCTCCCTGGCCGGCGGCGCGGCTGCCGTGCAGGCTCGGGAGTTGCGCGAGGGCGACAAGTACATGTGCAGTTGGGGCGCGGGCACGGCCGCCAGGGCCCAGGAGCTCAAGTTGTCGGGGGTGTCGCTGTATGCCGCTCGGCAGAAGATCCAGAGCATCAAGTTCAGTAAATCGTGGATGCGCATGATGGCCATGGGCATTACCGAGCAGACCTATGACAGCCGTTCCAGGCTCAAGCCGGAGGCGATTCGCAAGAGCTTTTATCAGGATTGCCTGCACTATAAAGTGGCGCGTAAATAACCCAGGTCGCGCACCGGCGCTTACAAATCCACGACAAACCCTATGTCAGTATTTGCATACAATTGCGCACTTCTTCATGGAGGTCGGTATGCAAGTGCTTATTCGTGCGGCGACAGCCGAAGACGTCGATACGCTATGCGTGATTCGCACCTCGGTGGTGCAAAACCATCTGAGCCTTGAACAGATGGCCGACCTGGGAATCACCCCGCAGGTACTGGTCGATACACTGAACACCGCGCCTTGTGCCTGGGTCGCGGAAGTAGACGGCCAAGCGGTCGGGTTTTCCATGATCGACCTGGCTGAAGGCGAGGTGTTCGCGATGTTCGTACTGCCCACCCATGAGAACCTTGGCCTCGGGCGCCGGTTGATGGCGGTGGCCGAGGCCGCATTGTTTGAACGCCACGAGAGGGTGTACCTGGTCACTGACGGGCGTGAGCAGGTCCGTGCCAACGGGTTCTATCAACGCCTGGGCTGGTCCATCGCGGGCCGGGTCGACGGCGACGACGTTCGCTATGAAAAGGGCCGGGCGCGGTAACGCCATGAACGCGCCAGCGCCCAGCAGCCTGCGCTATCTTGCGGCTGGAGTGCTGTGCGTGGCGGTGCTATTGGGATTCTATTTCGTTCAACTCAACGCCAAGGTCGACCGCCAGCGTGAAGAGGCCGTCGAACGCCTGGCGCTGTGTCGTCATATGGAACGGGCCGCTGGTACGGCAAAGTTCAGTAACGAAGAGTTTCGCGAAACGTGCCAGCAACTGCGCGATCAGTTATTCAAGAGTGCGACGCCGCTTTGATTAATAACCCTTTTCTATAAGTGGGTTATTCCAGGAATATCATCACTACTTGCACCAAAAAGTGGCACTTGTATGGTTTGTCACCTTAAAAAATATGTGGTTATTGAATGACTTACGAAGTTTTTAATCCGACGAAAGGATTCAAATAATCTTGTTAGGCGTTTTGGCAGTCGTTACTATAGCCGGGCGTTCACCTCCCACGGTTTATGCATTTTTAAATCCCAAGTTTCCATCAGCTACTTGGGATTTTTTTTGCCTGCGATTTGCCCCGGGGTTCAATTCCAGGGCTGCCCACGTCTCGGAAAAATGAGTGCTGGCTAACACTTTTGCATTAATTGTTCAGTGTCCGGCAAAACCTTATCTATGCTTGCTTGCATCACTTCAATCAGGTAGATCCCAGGGAAGGGGGCTGAGCATGATTTCCATCACCGAATTCAATCGCATCATGGCCTCCGGCTTTCTGCCGCTTGCGTGTGAGTGCAGCCTCAACAGCGATGGCTCATTACGCATCAGCGTGTTCGAGCCGGCGACTGGTCGTGTCGAGGTGCTGCTGACCCGGGTATCGCCCCAAGGCCTGGACAGCATCCGTGCCATCTCCAATCTGATCGGTGAGTTGCGCACCGAGATCAGGGCCGGGCGCCGTGGGTTTGCAGCGGTAGGTTAGTTGTTGCGCACAGCGTCAGAGGCGACGCAGGAAGGCTTTGACGATGTGCCGGGTGGCGTCGGTAGTGTCCAGCTCATCCAGGGCACCGTAGGCGTGCCACTGGCAATCGACAATCTCGTTGCATGGCCGTGCCTCTTCGATATTGACCACCGAGGCCTCGAACACATGGTGCAGGGTGTCGCGGGCCTTCAGCTCTTGAAGATAGAGCAAGCCATCTACGTTTAATCCGGTTTCCTCTTCCAACTCGCGCTCCGCCGCGCCAATTGGGCGCTCGTCGGGCTCTACCTTGCCCCCCGGTAACGCCCATTTGGACCGGGCTTTGCGTACAAAGAGAATATGCTCTTCGTGTGCGCAAATGACCGTTGCACGTATCTTCAATGCCTATACCTCCCACAGCGAAACGAATGTCACAAAAGTGTAATGCAATTGCCATGCTAAGTGCTTATGGCGTGCTGGGGTGTGTATGTGGATACTGCCCGATTGATGAATACGAACGAGGACATTCAATGAAGACCATACGCTGGGGCATGATCGGCTGTGGCAGTGTCACTGAGTTGAAGAGTGGACCGGCTTTCTACAAAGCGCCAGGTTCGGCATTGGTGGCCGTGATGGGGCGGCGTATCGACGCGGTGCGTGATTATGCGGCACGCCATGGCATAGCCCGTTTCTATACCGACGCCCAGGCATTGATCAACGACCCGGAAGTGGACGCGGTCTACATCGCCACACCGCCCGACAGCCACCTTGAGTACAGCTTGATGGTGGCGGCGGCGGGCAAACATTGCTGCGTCGAAAAGCCCATGTCGCTGAATGCCGAGCAGAGTGCCTTGATGCAGCGCACCTTCGAGCGCGCCGGGTTGCACCTGTTTGTCTCCTACTACCGGCGCTCGTTGCCGCGCTTCCAGCAGGTGCGCACCTGGTTGCAGGAAGGTCGTATCGGCGAGTTGCGCCACCTGACCTGGACCCTGTGCAAACCCGCTGCTGCGGCCGACACCAACGCCGCCAATTGGCGCACCGACCCGGCGATTGCCGGTGGTGGGTACTTTGCCGACCTGGCCAGCCATGGGTTTGACCTGTTCCAATACCTGGCCGGAGATATTGTCGAGGTCTCAGGTTTTTCTGCGCGACAGGCCGGACGATATGCAGCGGAAGATGCGGTGACGGCTTGCTGGACATTCGCCAGCGGCGCATTGGGCATGGGTTGTTGGAACTTTGTGGCGGATCGTCGCGAAGACCGTGTCGAACTGATCGGCAGCCGAGGGCGCATCCAGTTTTCGGTGTTCGAAGACCAGGCAATACGCCTTGACGGTGAAACCACCGAGGTGTTGGAAATACCGTGCCATACCCATATCCAGTGGCACCACGTACTGGGCATGAACGCGCATATTCGCGGGGACACCGAGCATCCGTCGCTGGCGATCGAGGCGTTGAAGACCGATATCATCCTGGACAAGGTTTTAAAACGTTATTCCCATCATCCCTAGTCGTCCCGATAGCGTGGTGCTTCATTTTTTCAAAGGAATACGGGGATGAAATACTGGATGGTGTTGTGGCTGCTGATCGCCACAGTTTCAACTGCGGCGCCGCGCAACCAAGGGCAGCCGGGGGAATTTGATTTTTACGTGCTGTCGCTGTCGTGGTCGCCGACGTTCTGCCTGACGCACCCGGGCAACGAACAGTGCTCGGGCAAGGGCTATGGGTTTGTGCTGCACGGTTTATGGCCGCAGTACGCACGGGGAGGGTGGCCGGCGTCCTGTGCGCCGCAGTCGCGCTTGACCGACGAAGAAATGGACAAGGGCGCGGCGCTGTTCCCTACCCGTGCACTGCTCAAGCATGAGTGGGCCAAGCATGGCACCTGCAGCGGGCTTGAACCGTTGGAGTACCTGGACAAGACCGATGCAGCGCTGGGCGTGGTTGCTATCCCGCAGCAGTTGCAGCCGTTCAACACACCGCCGTCATTGCCGGCCAGTGAGATTGAGGCGTTGTTTCGCGAGAGTAACCCGCGCATGGGCAACCACGGGTTGGCGGTGATCTGCAAGGGCAAAGTGCTGTCGGAAGTGCGCGTGTGCCTGACCAAGGACTTGGCTTTTGCCGGTTGCCCGCGCAGTGTGAAAAGCCAGTGCCGTGGTGGCGATATTCGCATTCCTGCGCAGCGTTGATCTCAACGGCAGGTCTTGTCAGCTCTGATCTCACGAGGTGCCAGCAGATAGGCCACTACGGCTTCGTCCACACAGCGGTCGATACCGTTGAGTACCAGGGTGTGACCGTCGCCCTCTCGGGTGATCAGTGGGCTTTTAAACCAGGTTGCCATCTGTCGAGCGTTAACCCAGGGCGTGGTTGGGTCGAATCGCTGGCCCACCAACAGCAACGGCGGCAGGCTCGGTGCGGCCACCGGAACGTGGGCTTCAAGTGTTCCACGCACCGGCCACAGGTCGCACAGTTCCAGGCCCGACGCCTGCACCTTGAGGTAATTGGTGAAGGGCGAGGCCGCTCGAATGGCCTGTCGCTGCTGGCGCAATAGCTGAGTATCGCTTCCAGGCGCCGCGGTATCCGCACAGGAAATTACGCTCAGGGCATCATCGGCCTCTTCACCGGCATTTTCGTCAATCAACCCGGCGACCTGCTCATCGGCAATCCCGGCATTGACCTTATGCAACAAGGCAATCAGCTCGGGCCAGCGGTCAGACCACAGCAACAGCGATTGAGTGCTGAGCAACACGTCATCGGCGGTCACTTGATCCCCGTCTGTTGTGATCAGGGCAGTGGCATACACCTGACGTAAAATTCCATGAAACGCCTCGACAGCCCCGGCCTCATCGCCGGGTAAAGGGCAGTCAGGGTGTTTTGCACAGAATGCAGCAAACCGCTGGAAGGTCTGCTGATAGCCGCGCGCCTGATTCAATTGCTGGGTGAAGTCGTCTTCCGAAAGGTCCACGACACCGTCCAGCACCAGCGCACGGGTCTGCTGTGGAAACCGCTCGGCATACAGCGCAGCGATTTGGGTGCCGTATGAGTACGCCACTGCAGTTAAAACGGGTTCGCCCAGCGCAGCCCGGATCACATTGAGGTCATTGACCGCATCGTCGCTACCCATGTGCTTCAAGGTCTCTAAACCCGTGTGTTTGATACAGGCGGCCAGGGTCTTGCGGGCCTGGGCCTCTGACGCGCTGATGTCGTGTTCATCGATAACCGGTCGCTCCCGTCCGGGCACTCCACAGGAAATCTTTGGTGTTGACTGCCCAACGCCTCGCGGGTCGTATCCGACAATGTCGTAGGACTGCGTCAGCTTCGCGACGGTGTCGTCATCGGACATGAAAGGATTGATCCCCGGCAGTCCGGGACCACCGCTGATCACCACCACGCTGCCCTTTTTGACGCCGGTAGCGGGTAAGCGGGTCAGCGCCAGTCGTACCTTATCCGCCTTGGCGTCGACCGAATATGTCAACGGCGCGTCGACATAGCTGCATAACAGCGCCTCTGGTGGTTCATCTTCAAACCAGTTGTCGAACTGGCTGTTGGTGCAAGGTTGCCATTGCACAGTGCCGGACTGGGCGTGGACAGACTGGGAGATGATGATCAGGGGCAGCAGTATGAGCAGGTGCTTGAGGGTAAACATTGAGAGCGAGTCGAGGTGAAAAGGGCGCCTACATTAACCGAGATTGCGGGGCCAAAATCCTGCCGTTACACAATCACCACAAATGCTTCGCAGGGGCATTTTGTTCAATACCAGCAGGGTTTCAGCCTTTACCGTTATGTCACCTGTTTTCGCCATAACAAGAAGGGACTGCAATGAGCTTGATCATTTCCATGGCCGCTTTCGCCCTGGCTACCTCCATCACGCCGGGCCCTGTGAATGTGGTCGCCTTGAGTTCCGGTGCGCGCTTCGGCTTTGCCGCCAGCCAGAAACATGTGTTCGGCGCCGCTGTTGGTTTCACCTTGTTGTTGGTGCTGATCGGCTTGGGGTTGCATGAGGTGTTGGTGCGCTGGCCGATCCTGACCCAGTTGATCCAGTGGGGCGGGGTGGCTTTCCTGCTGTACATGGCCTGGAAACTGGCGGTGGACGATGGCCGGCTGGACGCCGATGGCACGGCAACCGCGCCGTCGATGCTGTACGGCGCGATCATGCAGTGGCTTAACCCGAAAGCCTGGCTGGCCTGTGTGGCGGGGATGGGCTTGTTTGTGGCTGATGGTGACGCTACGCAGGTATGGCTGTTCGCGGCGCTTTACCTGGTGATCTGCTACCTGTCGGTGGCGTGCTGGGCGTATGCGGGGACGTTTTTGCGCCGCTACTTGAACAACCCGCAGGGAGTGCGCGTGTTCAACCGCTCAATGGCCGCGTTGCTGGTGGCCAGTGTGGGTTATCTGCTGATGGCTTGAGGTTCTCGCGGTACTGCCCCGGTGTGGCGGCGAAGTGCTGTTTAAAGGTGCGCTGGAAATGCGCCTGGTCTGCAAAGCCTGCGGCCAGGGCTACATCGGCAATCAGCGCGCCGTTGCGCAGTTGCCTGCGGGCAAACTGGATGCGCCGGTTGACCATGAACGCGTGGGGCGTCAACCCGTAATACTGCTTGAACGCGCGGATCAGATAAGACGGCGACAGCTCGGCCGCCTGGCAGATGTCTTCCAGTTTCAAGGCTTCGGTGCAGTGGGCGCGGATGTACTCGGCGGCGCGCTCCAGCTTGTGGTTGACCTCACGCACCGCTGTCAACGAAGGGTTGAGGCGCTGCTGCACCTCAGTGAAGTAACTCACCAGCGCGCTCTGTTTTTGCAGCAGTTCGGCCTGTTCGTCCAACAGTGTCCGGTACAGTTCAAGCAAGCCTTGGTACAGCGCCGTGTCGCGGGTATGGGGCGTATCGAATGGCCGGTAACCCTGGTCGGTGCTGAAACCCAGCTGGTACTGCAGGTCGGTCAGCCACGGCGTGTCGAGGTACAGCATGTGATAGGACCAGGGCTGGTCATGGATAGGGTTGCACGCATGCACATCGCCCGGGTTCATCAGCACCACCGTGCCGGCGCTGATCTCGAAGGTCTGAGTGCCGTAGTGGTAATAGCTGCACCCGGTGGTGATCGCGCCGATGGAAAAATGCTCATGGGCGTGCCGGGTGTAAGTGACCTTGCGCCCGTCAGCGATGGTGCGCGCTTCGATGAACGGCAAGCGTTCGTCACGCCAGAAGCGCGGCGCGTGCTCGGGGAGGGCAGTAGTGTTCAGCGCCATGGCGGTAGCTTCATCCCTTGAGAGATCAAGGGGCGATCATTGCACACACCGCCAGGGCCGTCAGCCTAGAAGTCCCACTTGGTCGCCAGTTGCAGGCTGCGCGGCTCGCCATAAAAACCGGTGCCGAAGTTGCCAAGGCCGGTGTAGTACTTTTTGTCGAACAGGTTCTTCACATTCAAGGTGGTGCTCAGGTGCTCGTTGAAGCGATAGCGCGCCATCACGTCCACCAGGTAGTAGCTGTCCTGGGTTATGCGTGAGGTGTGGCCGAAGTTGACCGAGTCGTTCGGGTCTGGCCGGAACACGTTGCCGAAGAATTCGCTCTGCCAGTTCACGCCGCCGCCCACGGTGAGGTTTTGCAGGGCGCCGGGCAGGCGATAGGAGCTGAACAGGCGCACCACCTGCTGCGGTGTGGTGGTTTGCAGTACCGAGCTGTACACGTAGCCGTTATTGGCATCGCGGGTGTGCTGGTAGGTGTAGCCGGCAGAGATATTCCAGCCGTCCAGCACTTCACCGGACAGCTCGGCCTCGAAGCCCTTGGTGGTGGCGCCGGCTATCGGGCGATATACCGAGTCGGTTTCAAAGCCTGAAACGTACTCGGCGACATTGTCCTGCTCGATACGGAACGCGGCAAAACTGGCGTTCAGGCGACCGTCGTAAAACGCTGCCTTGAGGCCGGCTTCATAGGTGTCGCCTTCAATCGGATCGAGCAGTTTGCGGTCGGCGTCCTTGCTGTTTTGCGGACGGTAGATCTGGGTGTAGCTGGTGTATACCGACCACGTGTCATTGAGGTCGTAGACGATGCCGGCATAGGGCGTGACCACGCCGCTCTGGCGATAGGTGGTGCGGTTGTCGGTCTTGGTCGGGTCGTAGAAATCGGTGGTATCGGTACCACTGAAAGTGCTCACGCGAGTCCCGAGGATCACCGACAGGTCGTCCGTGGGTTTCAAGCGCGTGGCCAGGTAGGCGCCGGTCTGGCGTTGCACGATGTCGTTCTGGCCGCTGCGCGGTATATCCGGTTTGGCGTATTCGCCGTGCCAGTCAAAGATACTGCCGCCCACCGGCGGGTAGATCGAGCCGTACACCGGTACGTCCTGCTTCGAACGGGTGGCCATAAAGCCCATGATCAACTCGTGCTCGCGGCCGAACAGGCTGAATGGCCCGCTGAGGTTGACGTCCAGGGTGTTCTGCACCTGGTCGCCCTTGTACTTGCCCATGAACATATACATGCCGTCGCCGCTGACCGGGTCCGGGTTGCCGCCGCTGGCAGAACCGAGCAGGGTGTCGTGCTGGCTGCGCTTGCGGTCAAGGCTGACTTTGAGCGACCAGTCATTGGCCAGTTGCTGTTGCACCGAGGCGAACAGGGTCTGGTTCTGGAAGTCGCGGCGGCTCCAGTCGGCAGCCGGGTTGAACGAGCGCGAGAAGTTCGTGCGCGAGCCATTGCTGAAGTACATCGGGAAACCAGTCCAGCTGGCGCCACGGGAGCGGGTGTCTTGCTGGTCGATGCCGAAGGTCAGCAGGGTGTCGGGAGTGAGGTCCGCTTCGAGGATGCCGTAGGCGATGTCCTTGGTGTTCTGGTAGTGGTCCAGGTACGACTGGCGGTCCTGGTAGACGCCGACAAAACGCCCGCGCACATTACCCGATTCGGTCAGCGGGCCGGAGATATCGCCCTCGGTGCGGTAGTTGTCCCAGGAGCCGAAGGTCTGGGTGACCGAGGCCTTGAAATCCTTGGTCGGTTTTTTGCGGATCAGGTTGACCGTGGCCGATGGGTCGCCGGAGCCGCTGAGCAGACCGGCCGAGCCCTTGATGATTTCCACATGGTCGTACACCGCCATGTCGGTGCTGGTGGTGCCGTAGTCATATACGCCGTCGTAGGTGGAGTTGACGCCGTCGTACTGGAAGTTGGTGATCGGCAGGCCACGGCTGGAGAACTCCCAGCGCTCGCTGTCGTAGTTCTGCACGCTGACGCCGGGGGCGCGGCGCAGAGTATCAGCGATGCTGGTGGAGCCCTGGTCATCCATTTGCTGGCGGGTGATCACCGTGACCGATTGCGGGGTCTCGCGCATCGACAGCGGCAAGCCGGTGGCCGAGGCCATGGAGCCTGTGGTGTAGGACTGGGTATCTTCGGTGGTGGCGCCCAATGCCTGGCCGGAGATCGTCGTGGCGCCCAGTTCCAGCGCGCCGGTGTTGGCCGGGACCGGCTCCAGCACGTAACTGTTGTTGCCTTGGGGCACAGCCTGCAAACCGCTGCCCTGCAACAACTGCTGCAAACCGACGGCCGGGGTGTAGCTGCCACTGAGGCCAGGGCTGGTTTTGCCGGCCGCCAGACTGTTGTGGCCAGCGATAAAGATCCCGGATTGCTCGGCAAAACTGTTCAACACACTGACCAGCGAACCGCCGGCGATGCGATAGCTGCGGGCGGCTTCCTGGGTCGACGGCGATTGTGCGGCGTGCACCGTCGGTGCGCCGAGGCAAAACAGCGAGGTGGCCAGCGCCAATGGGCGCAGCGCAAAGCGAGCAGGTTGCGGCATGAAGGTGTCCCTTGGGATCAAATCGAACGGCGAATTGAAAACGTCTGCTGGGTTAACCGAACGAGTTGTGGAAAAGGGAACTGACTGTTGTAAGTTTTTTACCGCGCACTGACGCTGACCCACCACGGCATCAACCGCTCGACCCGGATCGGCAGTGCGGCTTGCAACAGATGCAGGGCGTGGTCGCTGTCTTTAAGCGGGAATGAGCCCATCACCGGCAACTGCGCCACCGCCGGATCACAGCCCAAATGGCCGGGACGATAACGGTTGAGTTCGGCGATCAGTTGGCCCAGAGGCAGGTTGTCGGCGAGCAGCACACCACGGCTCCAGGCTTCGCGGGCCGGGGATGCGCTGGCCGTTGCATTGAAGCCCGCGCGGGAGAACGACACCTGCTGGCCTGCCTCGATGATGCGTACCTGATCATTGACGGTATGCACTTTTACCCGGCCCTCGAACACGTTGAGCTGGGTGTGATCATCGCTTTGCAGCACGCTGAAGCGGGTGCCCAGCGCCTGCATGCGCCCGTAGTCGGTGTCTATCAGGAATGGACGGCTGGCGTCCTTGGCCGTGTCGATCAGCACTTCGCCAAAACGCAGGCGCAGCAAGCGTTGTGCCTTATCGAAACGCACATCCAGTGCGCTCAGTGCGTTCAGCCAGATATGGCTGCCATCGGCCAGCAGTGCATCACGGGTTTCGCCACGGGTGGTGGCGTAATCGGCGCTCCAGCCGCCCACCAGTCGGGGCAGGCCGGTGTTACGCCAGGTGCCCCATGCCAGCGTTGAACCGGCACACAGCACCAGCAGGGTCTTGAGGGTCTGGCGCCGCGAACTGCGCAGCGCACGACTGGCGCCATGGGCTTGTTCCATCAGGGGGGTAAAGCGCTGGCTGACCCGCTCCACGTATTGCCAGGCCGCCAGATGCTCGGGGTTCTGCGCCATCCACGCCTGCCAACGCTGTTGCTCCTGGGCGCTGCCCTGATCCTGCAGGCGTACGTACCACTGCGCAGCCTGTTCCAGGCTGGCGTGGCTGAGTTTGCCGGGTGAGCTCATTGCACCAGCATCCCGTCGAGCTCGGCTTCAAGGATCGCGCAGTGCAGCAGGGCCTGGGCCATGTATTTCTTGACCATGCGTTCGCCCACGCCGACTTGCGTGGCGATCTGTTTGTACGGCAGGCCATGCAGTTGCGCGAGCAGGAAGGCTTCACGGACCTTGCTGGGCAGGCGCGCCAGCATGGCGTCTACTTCGTAGAGCGTCTCGACGATGATGGCGCGCTGTTCCGGTGACGGCTGGGTGGTTTGCGGGCGCTGCGCGAGGCTGTCCAGCCAGGCTTTTTCCAGTTGGCGACGGCGCCAATGGTCGATGCACAAACCCCGCGCGATGGTGGCCAGGTACGAGCGCTGGCCCACGTGGTCGGCCTCGGTGAGCGGGCGGTTAAGGATACGGATGAAGGTGTCGTGGGCCAGGTCGGCGGCATCCCAGCGGTCGTTCAGGCGTCGGCGCAACAGGCCGAGCAGCCAGCCGTGGTGGGTGCCGTAGAGGTGGGTGAAGGAGGTCGACACAATATCCATCCAGCGCAAAAGAATTGGCGTAAATAAGAATTGGTCGCGATTAAAGCAAAGGGTGGCGATGTGCGCAAATGATATTGGTTTGCTATTGGGGGACTTGGCTGTGCACCATTCAAGCTGGGAGGGGGCTTGCCCCCGATGGCGGCCTGACAGCCGACCTGATCGATGCTGCGCGCGCGTACCCCTGTGGGAGCGGGCTTGCTCGCGAAAGCGGTGGGTCAGCCAACATCAATGTTTGCTGGACCGACGCCTTCGCGAGCAAGCCCGCTCCCACATTTCGCCCCGGATTCCGTCACGCAGGTACTAGAAAAGCTGCCTTTAGCAACTGCCGGGTATAAGCATGCTGCGGGTCAGCAAAAATACCTCGCGCATCACCTTGTTCCACTACCTGGCCTTGCTTGACCACCATCAACTGGTGACTCAGCGCCTTCACCACCGCCAGGTCGTGGCTGATAAACAGGTAGGTCAAGTTGTACTTGGCCTGCAAGCCGCGCAGCAATTCCACCACCTGGCGTTGTACCGTGCGGTCAAGAGCCGAGGTGGGTTCGTCCAGCAGAATCAGGCGCGGCTTGAGCACCAAGGCGCGGGCGATGGCGATACGTTGGCGTTGGCCGCCGGAGAATTCGTGGGGGTAACGATGGCGGGATTCGGGGTCCAGGCCGACTTCCTTGAGTGCCGCGATGATCGCCGCTTCCTGCTCGGCAGGCGTGCCCATCTTGTGGATGCGCAGGCCTTCGCCGACGATTTCGCTGACGCTCATACGCGGGCTCAGGCTGCCGAACGGGTCCTGGAACACTACCTGCATTTCCCGGCGCAACGGGCGCACCTGTTGCTGGGTAAGCTTGTCCAGTTGCTGGCCTTCGAAGCGAATCCCGCCTTTGCTGCCGATCAAGCGCAGAATCGCTAGGCCCAGGGTGGATTTGCCCGAGCCGCTTTCACCCACTATGCCCAGGGTCTGCCCTTGCGGCAGGCTGAAGTTGATGCCGTCCACGGCCTTGACGTAATCCACGGTGTTGCGCAAAAAGCCTTTCTTGATCGGGAACCAGACTTTCAGGTCATCCACCTCCAGCAAGGGTGGCCCCACCACGTTGCTGGCCGGCCCACCACTGGGCTCCGCCGCCAGCAATTCCTGGGTGTAGGGATGCTGGGGCGACTGGAATAGCGTCTCGCAATCGGCCTGCTCGACGATGCAGCCTTGCTGCATCACACACACACGATGGGCAATGCGCCGCACCAGGTTGAGGTCGTGGCTGATCAGCAGCAGCGCCATGCCCAGCCGAGCCTGTAACTCCTTGAGCAGTTCCAGGATCTTCAACTGCACGGTGACATCCAGGGCTGTGGTCGGCTCATCGGCAATCAGCAACTCCGGCTCGTTGGCCAATGCCATGGCGATCATCACTCGCTGGCGCTGGCCGCCGGACAGTTCGTGGGGCAATGCCTTGAGGCGTTTGTGCGGTTCGGGGATGCCCACCAGCTCCAGCAGTTCCAGGGTGCGCAGGGTGGCGAGCTTGCCGGTGAGGCCTTTGTGCAGGCCGAGCACTTCGTTGATCTGTTTCTCGATGGAGTGCAGCGGGTTCAACGAGGTCATCGGCTCCTGGAAGATCATCGCAATGCGGTTGCCGCGAATATGCCGCAGGGTCTTCTCTTTGAGCGTCAGCAGGTCCTGCCCGGCATATTCGATAGTGCCGGACGGGTGCCGTGCCAACGGGTAGGGCAGCAACCGCAGGATCGAGTGGGCCGTCACCGATTTACCGGAGCCGCTTTCGCCCACCAGCGCCAGGGTTTCGCCGCGCCTGATGTCAAAACTCACCTGGTTGACCACGCGGTGGTGATGCTCACCGGTGGCGAACTCGACGCTGAGGTCGCGGATTTCGATCAGATTGTCCTGATTCATCTCATTTCCTCGGGTCGAACGCATCGCGAGCGGACTCGCCGATAAACACCAGCAAACTCAACATGATCGCCAACACCGCAAAGGCACTCATGCCCAACCACGGCGCTTGCAGGTTGGATTTGCCCTGGGCCACCAGTTCACCCAGCGACGGCGAGCCCGCCGGCAGGCCAAAGCCGAGAAAATCCAGGGCGGTGAGGGTGCCGATGGCGCCGGTGAGGATGAACGGCAGGAAGGTCATGGTCGAGACCATCGCATTGGGCAGGATATGGCGGAACATGATCGCACCGTTCTGCATGCCCAGCGCCCGCGCCGCCCGCACGTATTCGAGGTTGCGCCCGCGCAGGAACTCGGCACGCACCACATCCACCAGGCTCATCCAGGAGAACAGCAGCATGATCCCCAGCAGCCACCAGAAGTTGGGCTGTACGAAGCTGGCGAGGATGATCAGCAGGTAGAGCACCGGCAGGCCGGACCAGATCTCCAGGAAGCGCTGCCCGGCCAGGTCGACCCAGCCGCCATAGAAACCCTGCAAGGCGCCGGCGATCACGCCGATGATTGAACTGAGCACGGTCAGGGTCAGGGCAAACAGCACCGATACGCGAAAGCCATAGATCACCCGCGCCAGCACGTCACGGCCCTGGTCATCGGTGCCCAGCAGGTTGACGCTCGAGGGCGGCGCGGGGGCGGGTACCTTCAGGTCGTAGTTGATGCTCTGGTAGCTGAATGGGATCGGCGCCCACAAGGTCCAGGCGTCCTTGGCCTTGAGCAGCTCCTGGATGTACGGGCTCTTGTAGTTGGCTTCCAGGGGGAATTCGCCGCCGAAGGTGGTCTCCGGGTAGCGCTTGAGCGCCGGGAAGTACCAGTCACCGTCGAAGTGCACGGCCAGGGGTTTGTCGTTGGCAATCAGCTCGGCGCCCAGGCTCAGCAGGAACAGGATCAGGAACAGCCACAGCGACCACCAGCCACGCTTGTTGGCCTTGAAGCGCTCGATCCGGCGGCGATTGAGGGGGGACAGGTTCATCTCAATGCTCCCGGCTGGCAAAGTCGATACGCGGATCGACCAGGGTATAGGTGAGGTCACCGATCAATTTCACGACCAGCCCCAGCAAGGTGAAGATAAACAGCGTGCCGAACACCACCGGGTAGTCGCGGTTGATCGCCGCTTCAAAGCTCATCAGGCCCAGGCCGTCGAGGGAGAAGATCACCTCCACCAGCAACGAGCCGGTAAAGAAGATGCCGATGAAGGCCGAAGGGAAACCGGCAATCACCAGCAGCATGGCGTTGCGGAACACATGGCCGTAGAGCACGCGGCGGTTGGTCAGGCCCTTGGCCTTGGCGGTGACCACATACTGTTTGTTGATTTCGTCGAGAAAACTGTTCTTGGTCAGCAGGGTCATGGTCGCGAAGTTACCGATCACCAGTGCGGTGACGGGCAGGGCCAGGTGCCAGAAGTAATCGAGGATCTTGCCGCTCCAGCTCAACTCGTCGAAGTTGTTGGAGGTCAGCCCGCGCAGGGGGAACCAGTCCAGGTAACTGCCACCGGCAAACACCACGATCAGCAGGATCGCAAACAGGAACGCGGGGATCGCATAGCCGACGATGATGGCCGAGCTGGTCCATACATCGAAGTGGCTACCGTGGCGCGTGGCCTTGGCGATCCCCAGGGGGATCGACACCAGGTACATGATCAGGGTGCTCCATAACCCGAGGGAGATGGACACCGGCATCTTCTCCTTGATCAAGTCGATGACCTTGGCGTCACGGAAAAAACTGTCGCCGAAATCCAGCTGGGCGTAATTCTTGACCATGATCCACAAGCGTTCCGGCGCCGATTTGTCGAAGCCGTACATCTTTTCGATTTCCTTGATCAACGCCGGGTCCAGGCCTTGGGCACCACGGTAGCTGGAACCGGCCACCGCGACCTCGGCCCCGCCACCGGCGATGCGGCTGGTGGCGCCGTCGAAGCCTTCGAGCTTGGCGATCATCTGCTCCACCGGGCCACCGGGGGCGGCCTGGATGATGACGAAGTTGATCAGCAGGATCCCGAACAGCGTGGGGATGATCAGCAACAGGCGGCGAACTATATAGGCCAGCATTTAATCGCCTCCGCTCGCCGTATCGGCGTTTTGCGTGGTGTCCAGGGAGACCGCCGGTTTGACGTCGGGCTTGGCCCACCAGGTGGCCGTGCCCACGTCGTAGCGGGGCGAGACCTTGGGGTGGCCCAAGTGGTCCCAGTACGCCACGCGGAAGGTCTTGATGTGCCAGTTGGGGATCACGTAGTAACCAAACTGGAGTACGCGGTCCAGCGCCCGGGCGTGGGCAATCAGGCTCTGGCGCGAGCCGGCGTCGATCAGCTCTTCCACCAACTGGTCGACGGCCGGGTCCTTGAGGCCCATGTAGTTGCGGCTGCCGGGCTTGTCGGCGCTGGAGGATTTCCAGAATTCGCGCTGCTCGTTACCGGGTGAAGTGGATTGCGGAAAGCTGCCCACCAACATGTCGAAGTCCCGCGAGCGCAGGCGATTGATGAACTGTGAGACATCCACCCGACGAATCACCAGGTCGATGCCCAGGTCCGCCAGGTTGCGCTTGAACGGCAGCAGGATGCGCTCGAACTCGGTCTGGGCCAGCAGGAACTCGATGGTCACTGGCTTGCCGGTGGTGTCGACCATCTTGTCGTCGACGATCTTCCAGCCAGCCTCCTGCAGCAGTTGGTAGGCTTCGCGCTGCTGGGTGCGGATCATGCCGCTGCCGTCGGTGCGGGACGGTTCGAACGCCTGGGTGAAGACTTCGGCAGGGATCTTGTCACGCAGCGGCTCGAGGATCGCCAGTTCATCCGGCCCAGGCAAGCCGGTGGCGGCCATTTCCGAGTTTTCGAAGTAACTGCGGGTACGGGTGTAGGCGCCATTGAATAACTGCTTGTTGCTCCATTCGAAATCCAGCAACAGGCTGATGGCCTTGCGCACGCGCACGTCCTGGAACATCGGCTTGCGCGTGTTGAACACAAAGCCCTGCATGCCGGTGGGGTTGCCGTTGGGGATTTCTTCCTTGATCAGGCGGCCCTGGGTCACTGCCGGAATGTTGTAGGCATTGGCCCAGTTCTTCGCGCTGAATTCCAGCCAGTAGTCGAACTGCCCAGCCTTCAAGGCTTCGAGGGATACGGTGCTGTCGCGGTAGTAATCGGTGATGCGGGTATCGAAATTGTAGAACCCCTTGGTCACCGGCAGGTCCTTGGCCCAATAGTCCTTGACCCGCTCGTAGCGAATCATGCGTCCGGGCTTGACCTCAGCCACCTGGTACGGCCCGCTGCCCAGGGGGATTTCCAGGTTGCCCTTGGAAAAGTCGCGGCTCGCCCACCAGTGCTTGGGCAGTACCGGCAACTGCCCGAGAATCAGCGGCAATTCACGGTTGTTGGTGCGCTTGAACTTGAACAGCACGCGCAGCGGGTCTTCGGCCACCACCTCATCGACGTCGGCGTAGTAGGTGCGATAGAGCGGCGTGCCGTCCTTGATCAGGGTCTGGAAGGTGAACACCACGTCTTCGGCGCGGATCGGGTGGCCATCGTGGAAGCGCGCTTCGGGGCGCAGGTAGAAACGCACCCAACTGTTGTCCGGGGCTTTTTCGATTTTGCCGGCCACCAGGCCGTATTCGGTGATGGGTTCATCCAGGCTCTGCATGGCCAGGGTGTCGTAGATCAGCGGCAGGTTGTCCGCCGGCACGCCCTTGCTGATGTAAGGGTTGAGGCTATCGAAGCCGCCCATGGCCGATTCACGGAAGGTGCCGCCCTTGGGGGCGTCGGGGTTGACGTAGTCGAAATGCTTGAAGTCGGCGGGGTATTTGGGCGGCTCGTTGTAGAGGGTCAGCGCATGTTGCGGGGCGGCTTGCGCCGCGGTGCACAGCAACAGGCTGGCGAGCAAAGCAGTACGCAAAGACATCATTGGGCTTTCTCCGAAGCTTTCAGCCACCACGCGCTCAAGCCCAGGCTATAGGGCGGCGTGGTGACGAAGGCGAACCGGTTGCGGTACGCCAGGCGATGATAGTTGAGGTACCAGTTGGGAATGCTGTAGTGCTGCCACAGCAGCACACGGTCCAGGGCACGGCCGGCGGCCAGTTGTTCTTCGCGGGTCTGCGCCGCCAGCAGTTGATCCAGCAGGTGATCGACCACTGGGTTGGCGATGCCGGCGTAATTCTTGCTGCCCTTGATCGCCGCCTGGCTGGAGTGGAAGTATTGCCACTGCTCAAGACCGGGGCTGAGGGTCTGGTTGAGGGTCATCAGAATCATGTCGAAATCGAATTGATCGAGGCGCTGTTTGTACTGTGCACGGTCGACGGTGCGCAAGCGCGCATCGATACCGATATGGCTCAGATTTTCGACATAAGGTTGCAGGATGCGCTCAAGGTTCGGGTTGACCAGCAGGATCTCCAGGCGCAGCGGTTGCCCGTCCTTGTCGAGCAGGCGCTGCCCCGACAGTTTCCAGCCGGCCTCACCGAGCAGGGCCAGTGCGCGGCGCAGGGTGTCGCGGGGGATGCCGCGACCATCGGTTTGCGGCAGGCTGAATGCTTGGGTGAACAGGGCCGCCGGCAGTTGGTCGCGGTAGGGGGAAAGCATCAACCACTCATGCCCGGTCGGCAGGCCGCTGGCCGAGAATTCGCTGTTGGGGTAATAGCTCACGGAGCGTTTATAGGCGCTGCTGAACAGGGTGCGGTTGGTCCATTCAAAATCGAACATCAACCCCAGGGCTTCGCGCACCTTGGCCTGGCTGAAGGCCGGGCGACGGGTGTTCATGAACAAACCCTGGCTCTGGGTGGGAATCTGGTGGGCAATCTGTGCCTTGATCACATCGCCGCGATTGACCGCCGGGAAGTTGTAGCCGGTGGCCCAGTTCTTGGCCTGGTGCTCGATATAAATGTCGAATTCGCCTGCCTTGAACGCTTCAAAGGCCACGTCGCTGTCGCGATAGAACTCCACTTCGACCTTGTCGTAGTTGTAGAAACCCTGGTTGACCGGCAGGTCCTTGCCCCAGTAATCCTTGACCCGTTCAAACACCAACTGCCGGCCAGGGGCGACCTTGGTGATGCGGTACGGCCCGCTGCCCAACGGCGGTTCGAAGGTGGTGGCCTTGAAGTCGCGGTTCTTCCAGTAATGCTGGGGCAGCACCGGCAACTCGCCCAGGCGCAGGATCAACAACGGGTTGCCGGCGCGCTTGAATACAAAGCGAATGCGGTGGCGGTTGAGGATATCGACCCGGGCCACTTCCTGCAGGTTGGTGCGGTATTGCGGGTGACCATCTGTCAGCAGGGTGCGATAGGAAAACGCCACGTCATTGGCAGTGATCGGCTTGCCGTCGTGAAAGCGTGCCTCGGGGCGCAGGTTGAACACCACCCAACTGCGGTCCTCGCTGTATTCCACTGATTGGGCAATCAGCCCGTAGCTGGAGGTGGGTTCGTCGCCGGACGGCGCGTATTGGCCGGTGCCGACCATCAAGGGTTCGTTCAGCTCATTGACGCCGTATTGCAGGAAGTTGGCGGTGGAAACCGGGCTGGTGCCCTTGAAGGTGTAGGGATTGAGGGTGTCGAAGGTGCCAAATGCCATGACCCGCAATGTCCCGCCTTTGGGCGCTGCAGGGTTTACCCAATCGTAATGGGTGAATTTGGCCGGGTACTTGAGTGAGCCGAACTGCGCGTAACCGTGGCTCTCGGTAATCGCCGCGTTCGCAGCAAAGCTCAAGGCAAGACTTATTAGTAGAAGGAGAGGACGCTTCAAGTCAGAGATCCGATCCAGGCGGCTTGGGCTTTATGATCGGTACAGTAACAGCTTGTTCCGGCTGGAAAAAGCCAGTTGGAGCGATGGCGATCCAATGTGGGAGGGGCGGTGCGACGACTCGACTTGCTCCCGATAGCGGCCTGTCAGCCAATACATAGGCTGACTGACCCACCGCTATCGGGAGCAAGCCCCCTCCCACATTAGCCTCCCGGTGTTCTTGAGGCCTTTATCTTGGCCCGGAAACTACCAGCATCTGCCCTGGCTTCAACGCCTGGCCGGTGCGTGGGTTCCAACGCTTGAGATGTTGCATCTCGACGTTGAAGCGCTTGGCGACCATGTACAGCGAGTCGCCTTTCTTGACCTTGTACTGCACCGGTTTTTTCACGGCGGCCTTGCGGGTGTCCTGCATCACCAGGGTCTGGCCGACCTTGAGTGCCTGGCCGTTGAGCTGGTTCCAGCGCTGCAGGTCATGCACATCGACCTTGTTGGCCTTGGCGATCAACGTGAGGTTGTCGCCACTGCGCACCTTGTAGCTGCGGGTACGCCCGGCAACCGCCTTGGTCTCGACTTCGTCGAACACCGGTTTTCTAGGGCGCATACTCAGCAATTCTTCCGGCTTCATCGTCGAAAGGGTACTGGTCAGCAGTTGTGCCTTGGAAGTCGGTACCAGCAAATGCTGGGGGCCGTCGAGGGTGGTGCGTTGTTTCAAGGCCGGGTTGAGCTGGAACAGTTCGTCTTCGTCGATCTCGGCCAGCGCGGCAACCCGTGACAGGTCCATGCTTTGCTTGACTTCAACCACTTCGAAGTACGGCGTGTTGGCAATCGGGTTCAGGTTGACGCCATAGGCCTCCGGCGCCAGCACCACCTGGGACAAGGCCAGGAACTTGGGCACATAGTCCTTGGTTTCCTGGGGCAGGGGCAGGTTCCAGTAATCGGTGGGCAGGCCGAGCTTTTCGTTGCGCTCGATCGCACGGCTCACCGTGCCTTCGCCGGCGTTATAGGCCGCCAGGGCCAGCAGCCAGTCGCCGTTGAACATGTCATGCAGGCGCGTGAGGTAGTCGAGGGCGGCGGTGGTGGAGGCGGTGATGTCGCGGCGGCCGTCGTAGGCGCGGGTCTGGCGCAGGTTGAAGTAGCGGCCGGTGGAGGGAATGAACTGCCACAAGCCGACCGCATCGCTGCGCGAATAGGCCATGGGGTTGTAGGCACTTTCAATCACTGGCAGCAGCGCCAGCTCCAGGGGCATGTTGCGTTCTTCAAGGCGTTCGACAATGTAATGAATGTAGAGGCTGCCGCGTTCCCCGGCATTCTCCAGGAAGGACGGGTTGCTGGCGAACCACAGGCGCTGTTGCTCGATGCGCGGGTTGACGCCTGCACCGTCCTGCAATTGAAAGCCCCGACGCATGCGTTCCCAGACATCCTGGGGCACTTCGGGGCTAGGCTTCTCTGATAGCCAAATAGGTTTTTGCTTGATCTTGGCAGCAAGATTGGGTTTGGGTTGCACGGTGGATTGTGCAGCGTAATGGGTCGATTGGCAGCCCGCCAGAGTTGCGGAAACAGCCACCGCCACGGCTTGAGCCAGGCGGGTCAATGCGTCTGAAGAAATGGATTTACGAATAGATGACGACATTGGCTGGAAGTAAGTTCCGGGCAAAAATGTCGGGCGATTCTAGAAAGCGCTTTGGTTCCGGTCAACCATTCAGAAATTACGTATCAGATTGCATCCTGTTAGAACGTATCTTTCCAAGCCCTCAAGCTAGCAAACACCTCGGCCCCAGAGCGGTTGTCGCGGCCATTCCGTTCGTCCGCTTTTTGTTTAACGGATGTTTCAGCGGTACGTAGGAAAGGGTTAGTGAGCTTTTCCAGCGCCAAGTTGGACGGCAGCGTCATTTTACCGTGGGCGCGCAGTTGGGCGACTTTTCCCACGCGTTCAGCGATGTCGAGGTTGTCCGGTTCCACCGCCTGGGCGAATCTGAGGTTACTTTGTGTGTACTCGTGGGTGCAGTAGATCAGCGTATCGTCAGGCAGTGCCGCGAGGCGTTCCAGGGAGGTGTACATCTGGTGTGGCGTGCCTTCGAACAGCCGGCCGCAACCGGCCGCGAACAAGGTGTCGCCACAGAACAACAGGCCATGGCGATAAAACGCGATATGGCCCAGGGTATGGCCGGGCACGGCGAACACCTCAAGCTCCCAGCCCAGCACGGTGATGCGGTCGTTATCGGCCAGGCCGATGTCTCGTGCCGGGATGTTCTCATTGGCCGGGCCATAGACCGTCGCGCCCCACACACGCTTGAGTTGTTCGACGCCGCCGACATGATCGTGGTGGTGATGGGTGACCAGAATGTCACTGAGCACCCACTCGGGGTGGTTCTCCAGCCAGGCCAGGACCGGCGTGGCGTCACCTGGGTCGATCACCGCGCAACGATGGCTGCGATGGTCTTGCAGCAACCATATGTAGTTATCGGTAAAGGCGGGCAGGGCACTGATCTGTATCATTGTTTGATTCGCCAAGCTGAACACATTGGTGCATCTTAGAACGTCTTGGCGAGTTGGAGAATGCAATGACCGATAAAGCGTTCGCCCAGGCCGATCCTGAGTGGCTGGCCCTGATCAGCGCGGCCCGCGAATGGTTGTCCGGGCCGATTGGGCAATTTCTGCTGGATGAAGAACGGCGCATGCTCGAAGACGAGCTGGGCCGGTTCTTTGGCGGCTACCTGGTGCATTACGGGCCCTCGGCCGAAACCCCGCCCTCGGCGCCGCAGGTGCAGCGCAATGTACGCCTGGGTGCGCCGTTGCCAGGGGTGGAGATCGTCTGCGAGGAACAGGCCTGGCCCTTGAGCGAACACGCCGCCGATGTGGTGGTGTTGCAGCATGGCCTGGATTTCTGCCTGTCGCCCCATGGTCTGCTGCGCGAAGCCGCCAGCAGCGTGCGCCCTGGTGGCCATTTGCTGATTGTCGGTATCAACCCCTGGAGCAGTTGGGGCCTGCGCCGTGTGTTCGCCCATGACGGCCTGCGCCAGGCGCGCTGCATCTCGCCGTCGCGGGTGGGGGACTGGCTGAACCTGCTGGGCTTCGCGCTGGAGAAACGTCGCTTCGGGTGCTATCGTCCGCCGCTGGCGACGGCCAAGTGGCAGGGCCGCCTGGCCGGCTGGGAACGCCGAGCGGGTACCTGGCAACTCGCGGGTGGCGGCTTCTATCTATTGGTGGCGCGCAAGATCGTGGTCGGGCTGCGGCCGGTGCGACAGGAGCTGCGCCAACCCATGGGCAAGCTGGTACCGATGCCGATGGCCAAGGTCAACCGCAAGCAAAGCGAACCCTAAACCTCTTTTTGATTTCAGGCCGGGCTGCTCGGCCTCGGGATACTGTCGGTCAATTACCGCCAACCCGTTTTGATGGATGCAACCGATGACCGATAGCGTAGAACTCTTCACCGATGGCGCCTGCAAGGGCAACCCCGGCCCGGGCGGCTGGGGCGCCTTGCTGGTGTGCAAGGGTGTGGAGAAGGAACTGTGGGGCGGCGAAGCCAACACCACCAATAACCGCATGGAGCTGATGGGCGCCATTCGTGGCCTGGAAGAGCTCAAGCGGCGCTGCAACGTGCTGTTGGTGACCGACTCGCAATATGTGATGAAGGGCATCAACGAGTGGATGGTCAACTGGAAAAAGCGCGGCTGGAAGACGGCGGCCAAGGAGCCGGTCAAGAACGCCGACCTGTGGCAACTGCTCGATGAGCAATGCAACCGGCACGACATCACCTGGAAATGGGTACGTGGGCACATCGGCCACCCTGGCAACGAGCGCGCCGACCAGCTCGCGAACAGAGGTGTGGATGAAGTGCGTGGCTACAAGCAGAGCTGACGCCAGCGCTCGTGTTAACATCGCGCCCTTTTAAATGTACCGAACCGTTGAGAGCTGAACCCTGATGGCCATCCGATCTGTTGTACTCGATACCGAAACCACCGGCATGCCGGTGACCGATGGTCACCGGATCATCGAAATCGGCTGTGTCGAACTGATGGGGCGCCGTCTGACCGGTCGTCACTTCCACGTCTACCTGCAACCTGATCGGGACAGTGACGAGGGCGCGATCGGTGTCCACGGTATTACCGACGAATTCCTCAAGGGCAAGCCGCGCTTTGCCGAAGTGGCCGATGAGTTCTTCGAGTTCATCAACGGCGCCCAGTTGATCATCCATAACGCGGCGTTCGACATCGGCTTCATCAATAACGAGTTTGCCCTGATGGGGCAGACGGACCGTGCGGACATCTCCCAGCACTGCACGATCCTCGACACCTTGATGATGGCCCGCGAGCGTCACCCGGGCCAGCGCAACAGCCTTGATGCTTTGTGCAAACGCTATGGCGTCGATAACTCCGGCCGTGAACTCCACGGCGCCTTGCTCGACTCCGAGATCCTGGCCGACGTTTACCTGACCATGACCGGTGGGCAAACCAGCCTTTCCCTGGCCGGTAATGCCTCCGATGGTACTGGTTCGGCGGAAGGTTCTGGCAACCGACCTTCGGAAATTCGTCGTCTGCCGGCTGATCGCAAGCCGACGCCGATCATCCGTGCCAGCGAGCAGGATTTGGCCGAGCATGCGGCGCGGTTGGAAGCGATTGCCAAGTCGGCCGGTGCGCCGGCGTTGTGGGCTCAGTTGACCCAACAATAGCCCTGGCTCAATACAGTAAAAAATGTGGGAGCGGCTTGCTCCCACAGTTGATCTGCATGGCCTGCAAAATCTTCATTCGCCACATTCGCTCCCAGCTTCTACCCTTGAGTGCAAAGCCTCCGGAGTAAGAGCGCTCATGTACAAAGACCTGAAATTCCCCATCCTGATCGTGCACCGTGACATCAAGGCCGACACCGTTGCCGGCGACCGGGTTCGAGGCATCGCCAGGGAGTTGGAACAAGAGGGCTTCAGTATCTTTTCTGCCGTGGACTACGCCGAAGGGCGGCTGGTGGCCTCCACCCATCACGGTTTGGCGTGCATGCTGATCGCCGCAGAAGGTGCTGGAGAAAACACCCATCTGCTGCAAAACATGGTTGAGCTGATCCGCCTGGCGCGGGTGAGGGCGCCCAACCTGCCGATCTTTGCGTTGGGCGAGCAAGTCACCCTGGAAAATGCCCCCGCCGACGCCATGAGCGAGCTCAACCAACTGCGCGGGATTCTTTATCTGTTCGAAGACACCGTGCCGTTTCTGGCGCGCCAGGTCGCTCGCGCTGCACGCACCTACCTGGACGGTTTGCTGCCGCCGTTCTTCAAGGCGTTGGTGCAACACACCGCCGACTCCAATTATTCCTGGCACACCCCCGGCCATGGCGGTGGCGTGGCCTATCGCAAAAGTCCGGTGGGGCAGGCGTTTCACCAGTTCTTCGGGGAAAACACCCTGCGCTCGGACTTGTCTGTTTCGGTTCCCGAACTGGGCTCGCTGCTTGATCACACTGGCCCCTTGGCCGAAGCCGAAGCCAGGGCCGCCCGCAACTTTGGCGCCGACCATACGTTCTTCGTGATCAATGGCACGTCCACCGCCAACAAGATCGTCTGGCATTCCATGGTCGGCCGCGACGACCTGGTGCTGGTGGACCGCAATTGCCACAAGTCAGTGTTGCACTCGATCATCATGACCGGCGCGATTCCGTTGTACCTGTGCCCGGAGCGAAATGAGCTGGGGATCATCGGCCCGATTCCCCTGAGCGAATTCAGTCCCGAGTCGATCCGCGCCAAAATCGACGCCAGCCCCCTGACCCGTGGCCGGCCGCCAAAAGTGAAGCTGGCGGTGGTGACCAACTCCACCTACGACGGCCTGTGCTACAACGCCGAGCTGATCAAGCAGCAATTGGGCAACAGTGTCGAGGTGCTGCACTTTGACGAAGCCTGGTACGCCTACGCTGCTTTCCACGAGTTCTTCGCCGGGCGCTACGGCATGGGCACCTCGCGCACCCCAGACAGCCCCTTGGTGTTCACCACGCACAGTACGCACAAGTTGCTGGCGGCATTCAGCCAGGCGTCGATGATCCATGTACAGGACGGCGGCGCACGGCAACTGGACCGTGATCGGTTCAACGAAGCCTTCATGATGCACATATCGACCTCGCCGCAATACAGCATCATCGCCTCGCTGGATGTCGCCTCGGCGATGATGGAAGGCCCGGCCGGGCGTTCGCTGCTGCAAGAAATGTTCGACGAGGCCCTGAGTTTTCGCCGCGCCTTGGCCAACTTGCGCCAGCATATTGCCGCCGAAGATTGGTGGTTTTCCATCTGGCAGCCGCCCTCGGTTGCTGGCATCGATCGGGTGGCCACGGCGGATTGGCTGTTGCACCCTGGGGATGAGTGGCACGGCTTTGGCGACGTTGCCGAAGACTATGTGCTGCTGGACCCGATCAAGGTCACGCTGGTAATGCCGGGCCTCAACGCAGGTGGCGCCCTGAGCGATCGCGGAATTCCTGCTGCGGTGGTCAGCAAGTTCCTCTGGGAGCGCGGTCTGGTGGTGGAAAAGACCGGACTGTATTCTTTCCTCGTGCTGTTCTCCATGGGTATTACCAAAGGCAAATGGAGCACCTTGCTCACCGAGTTGCTGGAGTTCAAGCGCAGTTACGATGCCAATGTCAGCCTCGCCAGTTGCTTGCCATCGGTGTATGCCCAAGGGCCGGCGCGTTATCAAGGCATGGGCCTGCGTGACCTTTGCGACCAATTGCATAGCTGCTACCGTAGTAACGCCACCGCCAAGCACCTCAAGCGCATGTACACGGTGTTGCCGGAAATTGCGATGAAGCCCGCCGATGCCTACGACCAGTTGGTGAGGGGCGAGGTGGAAGCGGTGTCTATTGATGCCTTGCCAGGGCGCGTTGCAGCCGTGATGCTGGTGCCTTATCCGCCGGGTATTCCATTGATCATGCCTGGCGAGCGTTTTACCGAGTCAACGCGCTCGATCATCGACTACCTGGCGTTTGCCCGTACGTTCGATAGCAGTTTCCCCGGTTTTCTCGCGGATGTTCACGGGCTGCAACACGAAGATGACGGCAGTGGCCGTTGTTACACCGTCGATTGCATCAAGGGTTAAGGATGTTTATGCAAGCTGTAATGAACCCGAAGTATCCAGGGCTCAGCGTGCGGGTCGCCGACGAAGGTTTCGACGCCTATGTATGGGGCAATGATTTCAGTTTTGAGGTCAGCGTCTACGGTGTACCTCAGATGGGCCAGCGCGTTGATCAATGGCCTGTGGAGCGCGTGCTGCCGTACCGCAAGTGTTATGGCATCGACCCGGAAGAGTTCGCCAGCTTTCGCAATGCCACCGACAGCGCGATCTTCATGGCCTACCTGGATGACCGCGCGGTGGGGCATATCGTGGTCAGCACCAACTGGAACGGTTTTGCCCACGTTGACGAGTTGGCCGTGGTGTTACCCGCGCGACGCCATGGCGTCGCCAAGGCGCTGCTGGATGTGGCGCAGTTCTGGGCCCGCAAGAAAAACTTGCCGGGCATGATGCTGGAAACCCAGAACAACAACCTCGGTGCCTGCCGCCTGTATGAGCGTTGCGGGTATGTGATGGGCGGGATAGACCAACTGCGTTATCGCGGGATTGATCCGCAAACCCGCGAAGTGGCGATCTTCTGGTATCGGTTGTTCAAGACCGAGCAGGACGCGACTTGAACGTTACTGACAGGCAACGTTTCAAGCCGCGCCGGGCTGCTGGCGGTGAGGCTACGCGCCGAGCCACGAGTGCTCGGCACCCACTTCAATCTTTAGTTGCTCACGGAACGCCCTGTAGTGGTCCTTGGCTTCCTTCAGCGTTTCTGAAAGCCCGTCGGGCTCCATAAGGCCTTTGTCCGCAAAATACTGGCGAGTTTGGTTTTCCAGGTTGAACCGTTCGCCGAGCGTGCGTTTTCCATTAACCATGACCAAGTCCTTGGGCATTCCATCAAAGCCTGCGTCGTAGATGTCAGGTCGCTTGGATTTTAAAACGTCGTTAAACATGGTTGGGCCCACTGTTTCAAAAACCTTGCCTTCGTAGGTCAGAAAATCCTGGGTATAAGTGAATGTGCCGTTGGCGTCCCGGTCGATGGTCGGGCGATTGGCCTCAAAGTAGGGTTTGTTTTCGAGAAAACGGCGATTCTGCTCGGCGATCATTTGAGTGACGACCGGGTTGTCCGCCTGGGTGGCGAAGTTGCTTGTATTGTAGAAAAGCTTGTAGTCGGTGACTGGGTGTGCGACCGGCTGGCTGACCATGATATCCCCGTCGCCAGCGTTCAGGCCTGCCGATCCGACAGACCCTTTGATCACGTCATCTGTGTCCAGATAGATACCTCCATATTTATTCATCAGCGGGTAGCGTGCGACGTCCGAGGCGGCGGCGAGGTTCTGGCCCTGACCTTTGCGAAAGTATGAATACATGTCGGTGGTCTTCAAAGATTGGAAAAAGTCTTCTTCGTGCAGATTCATGACAGTGACACCGGGTGCGTCTTTTTCCAGCTTCAGTTTCATGGCCTGGAACAGCTCCGGGGTATCGGCATCGATGTGCACAATAGACTTGAACCCAGGGGTTTTCTCGGCGTTGTTCGCGATTTTGGCTACTAGCTTGTCGGGTATTTCGCCGCCTGCCCAGAAATAGTGAATGTCTTTGGGTAATGGCCTGACATTTTTGGGCTTGTGCAATATGGCCGGCGTGGCCGCTTCGATGAATCTGAATTGGTGCGATTCTATCTTCTTGGCTTTCATGAACTCATCAAGCGGTCCCTTCTGCCATGTGTTCTTTGCACTTCGCCAGAAATAAACCTTGTATTTGCCGCCTTGGCCCCAGGCACCTACCTGTGTGTCGAAAGTTGCGACATGGTTCATGCCATCGTATTTGATTGTGTAGGGATACGAAGGGGGGGTGCCTAATTTGACGTCGTCCACCGGCACAACGTAGGTGTCATCGTTGAGCTTCCACGCCGGCGGAGTTTGCCCGCCGATTAAACGATTGGCTGTGGCCGAAAGCTCCCAACCGTTGCTGCCCAGGTCCTTGACGGCAAGGTCGGGGTGGCCTGTGTTCGGGTGCTGGATAACACGCTGGCCATCCTTGAGTTTGGACTGATAGTGCCTGCCGTCGATTTTTATATATTCTTTGTTGCCCGGCCCCATATAGACATTGGCCTGCAAGCCTTTTACCTGCAGCAGATCAGGCGAGATATTGTCCGCGTAGTCCTGCAGCGCGGATGGGTTGAGCACTTTGAGTTCATCGGCGTTCGCGACCACGTGGGGCTTGAACTCCTTCAACAGCGCACCGTAGGGCAGCCCCTTTGCCACGTCATAGTCGTGCCAGTTGCCGTTGCGAAATACGGCACCGGCTTCCTCGGTGCGATCAAGTGCTTTATAGGTGCCTACGGCAACCACACCCTGCTGCTTGCCCGCTACTTTAAGCACCTCGTAGCTGCCGCTGGCGCCCCTGAGCACATTCGCTGCTGACCGCCCCTTGGACCAGACGAAGCGGCTGGCGCCTTTGAGCAAATCGCCCGTGCCACCCAGCGGGTTAAGCGCCTCGATCACGGCGCCGCCCAGGAATCGCGCTGCTTTTGTGGCGGTTTTCAGGCCGGTCACCCCCGTGGCAAGCACCTTGCCCGCCTGGGCAGCCTTACCGACGCCCAGTGTGACCAGGCCAACCACATCCAGGCCCAGGTCAAACAAGCCATCGCCGATGTTGCCCTTCATGAAATTGACAATTGCTGACCTGAAGGGAATCAGGTTGAGGAAAAAATTTCCGATTGCATCATCGGCGGCTGCGCTTTTGTCGTAGGAGGTCATGCCTTTGGCATGTTCAAGCAGGTCATCATTGTGCAGGTCGAGGGATTTGACGAATACTTTGGCGATGTAGTTCGTGCGTTCGGAATCGAATACTTGCGGTATTTGCGAGACCGTCGCCTTTTCCGTGGCCAGCTTGGTGTGCTCGTCTTCGAAAGGGTTGTACTGCACGGTTTTGTACAGCCTGTTGGCGTCTCTTCTTTCGAGTTTGTCGTAGGGCGGGGAGTACCGTTCGATGAGGAAGTTGTGCTTTGAAACAGTGCCGGTGCTGGTATCAATGCGATAGACGTTGACCTGACCGTCGCGAGTGGTCTTCACATCCAGTGTGTGACCTCGTTTGGTCAGGGTTTTCGTCCAGAAGTCGGTGCCTATTTTGTATTCGTTGGTATGGAAAAACTCGAGCTGGCCGTACTCGAAGTTCTGCTTGTCCTCTGGCGACAGGTTCGAGATGAGGTATCTGGCCAGGCCCGTGTGGCCTTTTTCCTGTTCCGCTATGGCTGCTTCGTAACGCTGGGTAAAAGCACTTGCTACCGTGAGTTTGCCGTTTGCGGATTTATCGCAGAATTCAACAATAGGAATCCGCTTGTCTTCGGTCACCCAATGTTCTTTCTCGCCTAGCTTGACCTTGTCACCTTGCATGACGATATCCAGCATCGAGTGGTCGCCGGGGAAGCGGCCGGGTCGTCCTGGGTTCAACCAGACTTTGCGAATGTTGTTTGCCTTGAAGACACTGTCCGGCACTCCCGGGAACTCTTCTCGCAGCAACTCGAGCGCCATTGCTTCACGGCTGGGAATGGACACTGCAAGCGCTGTGGACGTGGCTTGCAAGGCGCTTTGTTGGGCATTGAAGGCGGCTTGCACCGTCTGCATTTCCATCGGGGTATGCGCTGTGTCGCCGGCTTTCAATAGTCCCTGGACGACCCCCCAATTACTCAAGGCGTCGTGCTGGATACGCTTGAGGAGCGGTGCGCCGACATCGACGTCCTCGGCGGCAGCGAGCACCTCGCTATAGCTCATTGTAAGCACGCGCCCTGGCGATTGGGCCTCAAGCTTGGCCACCGCGATTGCCAGCTGTGCCCATGGGATGCTGCCGTAAGTCACGTTGGGCGGTATGTCCTTGACCCGGTATTCAGGCGCAACCCGTGCCAGCAGCATGCGGGCTGCAAGGTCGGCCGATTGCAAGGTGGCTCGCCCCTGGGCTACCAGATGGCGGCTCAAGCCGTCAATCACCAGCGCAGCCGGCTTATTCCAGTATTGCCGCTGCCCTAGGTCAAAGCCGGCGACGCTGTTGCGAGCCGGGGTGCCCAGGGATTCCGGGTCCAGGCCCAGATGGATCGCTGCCAGCAAGTAGTCATTGCTGCTGGCATTTGTCGCAATGCCGCCCAACTGGGTTTGTATAGCCTGCCCCAATGCCTGGACCTTGGCCGAGCCCAGCAGCGTTTCTACTGTGGAGCTGGAGTATTTGAAGTCATCGTTGGACAAGGTTGCCGCTGACAGCAGATAGCCAAGTACCCCTTTTTGCCTGTCGGCCAGTGGAAGTCCGGGCAATGTCGAGCCGGGAGCATTGAGCAGGTCGACAATGGCTTGTTTGTCCTGCGTTGCCAGCGGAGTCGGCCATGACAGCGCCCCGCTGAAATTACCCAGGGGGTGGGTGTGGACTTGCTGTATCGCACGCTGATACAGCGTGAGCAACTCTTCCAGGGTTTTAGGGACGTTCAAGCCACTGCCGCTGAGGAAGGTGTGAAGCTTGACCACGCTCGTTGGGGTCAGATTGTGTTTTTCGTAATAGTCGGAGAGTTCACAGACCGGCACTGAAAGGCTGGCCAGTTGTGCTGCCAGTTGTGTCTCAAGGCGGCTTTGCTGTTCGCTGGACACGTCACCCGGGAAAGCATTGGTCAGTTCTTCAAGGAGCGGGCGCAATTTTGCAGCCAGCTCTTTCCAGTTGCAGTGTTCAGCAAAGGCCTTTTTAAGGGCTGCAGGGTTGTCGAGCTCGTTGGGGCCAGGGTCGTTGGCCGAGACTTCGGGCCGGTTGTTGACGGGCTGGGGTTGCAGCTCGCCGAGAGCCGTGGCGGCTGATGGAGCGTCAGCCTGGCTCAGGGCCGTGACAGACAGGCGGGCAAGCGCGTGATGAAGGTTATTCATGGGAACCGTTCCTTAGTTTCAGATTCGTCCGATAGAAAGCGGCGTGGCGCTTCCTTCAGCGATTGGGTGTAGAAAACTTCGGACGAGGTTCCCGGCGCACCAGTACCGGATGTGTCAGAAAAGCGCGACTGAGGGGGAGCCTTAAGGTGCTGGCGTGCCCAGCGAAGCGCCGGCCAGCAAGGCTTCGGCTTTGTGCATGACAATCTCCAGCAGCGCGTTCAGCGCCGGCGTGGCTGCTGCGTCCTTCAAAGTCAGTGCGTAAAGGATGACAGGGATGGGAGGGGATAACGGGCAGCTATCCAGCCCCGATTCCCGCGCGCCGGCTGCAGTGAAAGGGTCGACAATCGCCAGCCCTTCGCCGGCTTCTACCATGCTGCGCATCATCTGGTAGGTCTGCACCCGCGTTTGCACCACCGGCAGCGGGCGCAAGGCTTGCAACTTGGTGTCCAGAAGGCGGCTGAGCGGGTCATGGCCCTCAAGCCCGATCATCGACTGACCGGCCAGGTCTTGCAGCGCAAGGTACTTCTGCTTGGGTTTGAGCCAGCCATGGGGGGCGAGCAATTGCAATTTGCCCTGGGCCAGTACGCTGCTTTGGATTTGGGGGTGTTCCGGGTCATGCAGGCTCAGGCCCACATCGGCTTCGTGCAGCAGTAGGCTCCTGACGATCTCCCGGGTTGGCTGGCTCGACAGATTGCACGGTGTATCCTGAAAACGCCTGCGCAGCGTGGCGATGCTTTGCGGCAACAGTTGATTGGCCAGGGGCGGGGTGCACAGTGCGCGCAGGGTGGGGGCGTGATGGTGTTTCAAACGGCTGGCCAGTCGCTGCACGGGCTCAAGGGCCTCGTACAGTCGGGCGATGTGCGTCTGCAACTCCAGAGTCTCCCGTGTTGCTTGCAAGCGCCCGCGCACACTGGCAAACAGCATGAAACCCAACTGCAACTCGGCATCCTTGAGGGTGGCATCTACCTCGCCCACGGAGAGTTGCAACCATTCGGCGGCCGTGCCGAGGTGTCCGGTCTGCAAGATGGCCTGAATCACTTCGATATGACGTAAACGCATGGCCGGAGTCTATGTGCAGCGCGACGGGGATTCAATGGTGCAAGGCATCGTGCGCAAAAAAGACTGCACGGGTCGCCCTGGCCTATGGCGTTCGGCCGCGACCTCACTAGAATGGCGCATCTGATCAGCAACGACCGCTGCCGGTTTTCCGGTACTTAAAACAAAAAACAGGTCTGGTCTCACATGCCTCCACCCTCGATGTTCTTCGGGGTAACGGCCAAGCAGCTTCTGGTCCTTGTGACCGTGGGGTGCGTGGCGGCTTACCTCTTCAATGATCACGCTGAACACACGCCGGAAAACCGCATACCGGAAGCGTTTATCCGTTCCCAGGAACAGGTGGGCGAACAGGTAGGCGCGGTGTTGGGCGTCACCTTGATCAGGCAAGTAGAGGCATACCCTGCGTACAACGCGTCGGGTTACACGCGTTCTATGTATGCGGTGGAGGGTGAGCGAGGAAAACTGCTGGTGACGCTCAAGCAAGATGGGCAAGGTATTGTGGTGACTGAGATCCGCAGCCCCTGATCACCTGCCCAGTCAACGCCAGCAATGGCCAGGACTGAGCGGGTCGATAAGGCGGGATCTTGTTACGCGGAGGTGGTTTGCGATTCGCGGACGATGATAGTCCCCGACTGGATCAGTTTGAATTCATCGCCTTCCAGTTTTTCTACACGGTCGCCAATGGCCAGCTTGTAGGTGGTGGTGGGCGTCGAGCCAGCCAGGTCGCCTTGCGCCGGGTTGGATTCCTGGAACTCATGCACCGAATACACGCGGCCTTCCGCGTCTCTGGCATGGAACTGTCCGACTAGTACTGCTGCCATCTGTTTAGAACCTCTGGAGATAAACACTCGATTTGCGGTTCTGTAGACCGTCAGTGAGCGGGGTAGTTTACCTATAAGAAAAAAATACTATTCGTTTAAAATTTCAGACATTTCCCACGCCTATGAATGCGCGTCAAACCCCTGCGGCGTTATCAAATCCTGCTGGTGTGCGTGGCGCGAAATCTCTATAACTACAAGCTCCTTTATTCAGAAGTCGGGAAACCTCAATGAGCAAGGTCTACACGATTGCCGTCCTGGTGGGCAGCTTGAGAAAAGAGTCGATCAACCGCAAGGTCGCCCTGGCCTTGGCCGAACTGGCCCCCGCCAATCTCAAGTTGAACATTGTAGAGATCGGCGACTTGCCGCTCTACAACGAGGACATTGACGGGCCAACACCGCCAGCAGCCTACAGTACTTTCCGTAAACAGGTGAGTTCATCCGACGCGGTGCTGTTCGTGACCCCCGAATACAACCGCTCCGTGCCGGCGCCGTTGAAGAATGCCATCGACGTAGGTTCGCGCCCTTACGGGCAAAGCGTCTGGAGCGCCAAGCCGGGGGCGATCATCAGCGTGTCGCCGGGTGCCATTGGCGGTTTTGGCGCCAACCATCACCTGCGCCAGTCCCTGGTATTCCTGGATGTATGGTGCATGCAGCAGCCGGAAGCTTATTTGGGCGCAGCGGGCAGTGTGTTCGATGAGGCGGGGAAGGTGTCGGAAAGGTCCAAGCCATTCCTGCAGGCATTCATCGATGCCTACGGCAAATGGGTCGAAAAGCAGACAGCTTGATTTGGCAATGAGATCCAATGTGGGAGCGAGCAAGCCCGCTCCCACAGGAGGGTTATCGCAGCCAGTTAGTCCTCGCCAGTTCTATCACTTCATCCCCGCGCCCGCTCATCACGGCCTTGAGCATATACAGGCTGAACCCCTTGGCCTGCTCCAGCTTGATGCTCGGCGGCATCACCAGCTCTTGAGTGGCGGTCACCACGTCTACCAGCACCGGGCCGTCATGAGCCAGGGCGCGGCGCAAGGCCGGTTCGAGGTCTTCGGATTGCTCCACGCGAATCCCCAGGATGCCCATGGCATTGGACATGGCCGCGAAGTCCGGGTTTTTCAGCTCGGTGCCGGTGTCGAGGTAGCCTGCAGCCTTCATCTCCATGGCGACAAACCCCAGGGACGAGTTATTGAACACAATGAGTTTCACCGGCAGATTCAGTTGCGCCAGTGAAATGAAGTCCCCCATCAACATGGTGAAGCCGCCGTCGCCAGACATCGAAATCACCTGGCGGCCAGGGAATGCCGCCTGGGCGCCAATGGCCTGGGGCATCGCGTTGGCCATCGAGCCGTGGTTGAACGAGCCGATCAGTCGGCGCTTGCCGTTCATCTTCAAGTAACGCGCAGCCCACACCGTAGGGGAGCCGACGTCGGCGGTGAAGATCGCATCATCGTCGGCCAGCTCGCTGAGCAAGCGTGCCACGTATTGGGGATGGATCGGTCGGTTGGTCTTGGACGGTTGGGCCAGGTCATCCAGACCTTGGCGGGCTTTTTCGTAGTGCTTCAACGAGGTATCGAGGAAGCTGCGATCGGTCTTGCGCGTCAGACGCGGCAGCAGCGCGTCGATGGTTTCACTGACATCGGCGGCGATGCCCAGGTCCAGCGTCGCACGGCGCCCCAGGGCCTGCGGATCGCGGTCCACTTGGATGATCTTGGCGTCGGTCGGATAGAACTGGCGATAGGGGAAGTCGGTACCGAGCATGATCAAGGTGTCGCAATCGAGCATGGCGTGGTAACCGGAGCTGAAACCGATCAGGCCGGTCATGCCAACGTCGAACGGGTTATCCCATTCCACATGCTCCTTGCCCCGCAGCGCATGCACCACTGGCGCGCCGAGGGCGTCGGCCAACGCCACTACCTGGTCGTGGGCACCGGCACAGCCGCTGCCGCACAGTAGGGTGACCTTCTGGCTGTCCTGGAGTATCTCGGTGAGGCGTTGCAGGTCCTGTTGCGCCGGCAAGGTGCGCGGCGCGTGCAAGGCCGGCCAAGGCTTGAGCTTGTCTTCCACTTCCAGCAGCGACACATCCCCCGGAATCACCACCACCGCCACGCCGCGATTGAGGATCGCCGAACGCATGGCACGGTGCAGCACTTGGGGCATTTGCTCGGGGTTGCTCACCAACTCGATAAAATGGCTGCATTCCTTGAACAGTTCCTGGGGATGGGTTTCCTGGAAATAGTTAAGGCCGATCTCCGAGGACGGAATTTGCGCAGCAATCGCCAGCACCGGCACATGGTTGCGATGGCAGTCGAACAAACCATTGATCAAATGCAGGTTGCCCGGCCCACAACTGCCGGCACACACCGTCAATTCACCGGTGGCGGCGGCTTCGGCACCGGCGGCAAAGGCGGCGACTTCTTCGTGGCGTACGTGCATCCACTCGATGCTGTCCATGCTGCGCAGAGCGTCGGTCAGGCCATTGAGGCTGTCGCCGGTCAGGCCCCAGATGCGCTTGATGCCCGCCTGTTCAAGGGTGGTCGCCAGTTGCTGGGCCAGGTTGATTTTCGCCATGAAGAACTCCAATCGTCAGTGAGGTTAAAAACTGCTGATCAATAGGGGACAGTTCGATCACGGCGGATGTTCACCGTTTAGTGTGAAGATTGCGTCATGGAGGCAAGGTATCGCCCACATAAATCAAGTGCTGACGCTCTCATGAAGAAAGCTTGCGAAAACAAAACACCCTGCGAAAGCGTAGCCTTCGCAGGGTGTTGGAGGACCATTGTCGGCCCTGGCGCGGCAGGGCTTTTCATGGGGCTGGGCTCAGCGCCGACGGAACAACGGCAGCGGCTCATCAGTGGCAGCCTGATAAGTTACCGAGAAGTCCTTGAGACTTTCCAGCGCTTCATACGGGTCTTTGTCGGCGCGCAAGGCGAAGGCATCGAACCCGCAGCGGTGAAGGTAGAACAGCTGGTCACGCAATACGTCGCCAATCGCGCGCAATTCACCCTTGTAGCCATAACGGTCACGCAGCAGGCGGGCGTTGGAGTAGTTGCGGCCATCGGTGAAGGCAGGGAAGTTCAGGGCGATGACCTGGAAGTGTTCCACGTCTTCACCGATCTCTTCGGCTTCTTCATCGGCGTCCAGCCACACGCCCAGGCCGCCGTCGCGGGCCTTGAGGGCGTGGCCGTGTTCGCGCCACAGGGCCAGCGGCACGATCAGGTCGTCGCAGTTGGAGATGCCGTCGAAGCTCGCGTCCTTGGGCAGCAGGTGCCAGGTTTCGTCGACGACTTCGTTGTTCTTAATGATTCGCTGCATAGACGCGCTCCTTGAACAGGTCGATGCCGATGCGCTGGTAGGTGTCGATGAAACGCTCATCTTCGGTGCGCTGTTCGATGTACACGTCGATCAGCTTGCCGATCACCTCGGGCATGGCTTCCTGGGCGAAGGATGGGCCGAGGATCTTGCCCAGGCTCGCATCGCGGCTGGCGCTGCCACCCAGGGACACTTGGTAGAATTCTTCGCCTTTCTTGTCCACGCCCAGGATGCCGATGTGGCCGACGTGGTGGTGACCACAGGCGTTCATGCAACCGGAGATGTTCAGGTCCAGCTCGCCGATGTCGAACAGGTAGTCCAGGTCGTCGAAACGGCGCTGGATCGATTCGGCAATCGGGATCGACTTGGCGTTGGCCAGGGAGCAGAAATCGCCGCCCGGGCAGCAGATGATGTCGGTCAGCAGGCCAATGTTCGGTGTGGCAAAACCGCCTTCGCGCAGCTCGCCCCACAGGGTGAACAGTTGGCTCTGCTCGACGTCCGCGAGAATGATGTTCTGCTCGTGGGAAGTGCGCAGCTGGCCGAAGCTGTAGCGCTCGGCCAGGTCGGCGACAGCATCCAGCTGCTTGTCGGTGATATCGCCTGGGGCGACGCCGGTAGGCTTGAGCGACAAGGTTACGGCAACATAGCCCGGCTTCTTGTGCGCCAGGGTGTTGCGAGTGCGCCAGCGGGCAAAGCCTGGGTGTTGCTGGTCGAGTGTGGCCAGCTCGGCGTCCTGGCTGGACAAGACCTTGTACTCAGGGTCGACAAAGTGCTTGGCCACACGATGCACTTCAGCTTCGGTCAGGGTGGTCTGGCCACCGCGCAGGTGTTCCATCTCGGCGTCGACTTTCTGGGCAAATACCTCAGGGGTCAGCGCCTTGACCAGGATCTTGATCCGGGCCTTGTATTTGTTGTCACGACGGCCATAGCGGTTATAGACCCGCAGGATGGCGTCCAGGTAGCTCAACAGGTCCTGCCACGGCAGGAACTCATTGATGAATGCACCGACCACCGGCGTACGACCGAGGCCGCCACCCACCAGCACGCGAAAGCCCAGCTCGCCGGCGGCGTTGTACACCGGCTCCAGGCCGATATCGTGCACTTCGATGGCCGCACGGTCGGAAGTCGAGCCATTGATGGCGATCTTGAACTTGCGCGGCAGGTAGGCGAATTCCGGGTGGAAGGTGGTCCACTGGCGCACGATTTCACACCACGGCCGTGGGTCGATCAACTCGTCCGCAGCGACGCCGGCAAACTGGTCGGTGGTCACGTTGCGCAGGCAGTTACCGCTGGTCTGAATCGCGTGCATCTGCACGGTGGCCAGTTCAGCCAGGATGTCCGGCACATCTTCCAGGGCCGGCCAGTTGAACTGTACGTTCTGGCGGGTACTGATGTGGGCGTAGCCTTTGTCGAAGTCGCGGGCAATCTTGGCCATCATCCGCGTCTGACGCGAAGTCAGTTGGCCATAGGGCACGGCCACCCGCAGCATCGGCGCAAAGCGCTGAACATAAAGGCCATTTTGCAGGCGCAGAGGGCGGAACTCTTCTTCGCTCAGTTCACCTGCTAAGTAGCGTCGGGTCTGATCACGGAACTGCTTGACGCGGTCCTCGATGATGCGCTGATCGTATTCGTCGTATACGTACATATAGGTCCTGTTCTCGGCAAATCTGCGCGCACGGCCGCGCACTCCCAACGGAGCCGGCGCACGATACCAGTTTGCGTATATGCGCAAAAGTGATGTTTGGGTATATGTAAATAACCAAACTGACTAATGAGAACCGTTATCGCGATATCCACATTTGTCATGCGGGCAATCATGATCTTTACTGTGGTCGAGTCTTAGTGCCGTCACCTATAAAACCGACAAGAGGCGATGCGATGAGCAATTCAACCAAAGCCCGTAAACCTGACAGTACCGTGGATGCCTGGGCTATTTTGTTCCTGATTATCCTGGTGGTGGGAACCGCCGTGTTCTGGGTCAGCCACCAGTAAAAAAGAGCGTTGATTGAGTCTCGATTGGCTGTCGATTTGCCACTATCATGGCGATCAATATTCCAGGCTCGAACAGCTATGTTGAAGGCTCTGATTGCGTGTGTGTGGTTAGCCGGATCGACGTACGGGGCAATGGCCCAGGCGGCGTCGGTGGTGTTTCTCAACCCGGGCACGTCCACGGAAACCTTCTGGGTCAGCTATGCGCAATTCATGCAGGCCGCCGCCAAGGACCTCGGCCTGGATTTGCGCATGCGTTATTCCGAGCGCGATGCCCATAACACCCTGATCCACGCCAGGGAAGCCCTGCAAGGCAGCGAGCGGCCTGATTACCTGGTGCTGGTGAATGAGGAATACGTCGCCCCGCAAATTCTGCGCATGGCGCAGGGCAGCGGGGTCAAATTGATGATCGTCAATAGCGCGCTGACGCCCGACCAAGTGCAATGGCTGGATGCCCGCACTGACGTCAGCTGGATCGGTAGTCTGGTAGCTGACGACGATCGCGCCGGCTACCTGATGCTCACCGACCTGCTGCGCCAGCATGGGCCGATTGCTCCCGATGAAACCCTCGATCTGTTGGCGTTTTCCGGCGTCAAGAACACCCCGGCTGCGCAGCGCCGTGAACAGGGGCTGCGCCAGGCCCTCGCCGAGCACCCGCAAGTGCATCTACGGCAGTTGGTCTATGGGGAGTGGAGTCGCGAGCGTGCCCTCGAACAAGCTACCCAGTTGTTCAAGCGTTACCCACAGACGGTGCTTGTGTGGTCGGCCAACGATGAGATGGCGCTGGGCGCCATGCACGCCCTGCAAGACAGCGGGCGTGTACCGGGCAAGGACGTGCTGTTCAGTGCGGTCAACAGCTCGCCGGGCATATTGAAGGCTCGCCTGGACGGGCGGCTGACCACGCTGGTCGCCGGGCATTTCACCCTGGGCGGTTGGGCCATGGTGCTGATCAATGATGACGCCAAAGGCGTCGACATCGACGCGTACGGCGGGCGGGATCGGCAACTGGCGCTGTTCCAGCTGATCGATACCGCACAGGCGCAGCGCTTGTCGGGGCCGATGCCGTCGGTGGATTTTCGCGCACTGTCGGCGGTGGGCAAGCCTAAGTCCTACCGTTACCCATTCAGCCTGCAATTGCTGCTGCGCTAAATCCCGGCCAGGTGCAGCACCAGCTTGACGATGCCGAACAGCGTGAGCGCAAACACGGCCGTGAACAGGATGCCCAGCACGATAAAATGGCTGGGTTTGCCGTGGGTAAAGTCGCGCGCTCGATTTTTCCCGCTCTGCACGCCAAAGGCCGCCGCCATCACGCTGTGCAGCATTTGCCAGAAGGTCGGCGGCTTGTTGTCGAGTGGATCGTCCATAAAACCCTCGTCACGAAGACTCTCCACCACAGCATAGACGCCCCGTATCTATACACCACCGGCCTTGGGCTGAACGGTGATGTGCTGTCACTTCATTTCACAGGAGTGACAGCATGTCCGATTTATCCCCTGATTCCACCGTCGCTAAACCACCGGCTGCAACCTTAAGTATTCACGGCGACTTCCTCGAAAAGGCTGTGCCGCAATGGCTGATCGACGCAACACCGGCCCGCCGCCTGGCGCTTAAACACAGCACGGCGGTCTTGCCGGATTGGTACATAAACGCCTCGCCCGAACAGCGCAAGACCGTCACTGCCAGCATCAAGGCCAGCACCCTGGCCCAGACTCGACTCGACAAAAGCATGGCCACGTTCCAGGACGTCGACACCTTCGCTCGGCCCTTACTGCTCAAGGCCTTGAAAGACCAGTACCAGGTGAACGTTGACGTCGACAAGACCCTGCTGTGCCTGCGCCGCCCGCTGGCGGTGACGGTGCTGGAGCTGGAAGTGTCGTCGTTCGAATTCCTCAAGTTGTCGATGCTGCAAGCTGCACTGCATAACTTCGAAGCCTGGGAGTGCAAAAGCGCTGCCTACCATGAAAGTTCCGGCTTTGTGGTACAGGCGGCCAGCCCTGACACCTTTGAAGCCACCACGCTTAACCTGACGGTCAGCCAGTTCCTGACGCTGTGCCGTGGCCTGGATGTGGGCGCCAAATACCAGGCCTACCTGAAGACGTTCTTCGAGCCTGCCGATGCCACGGCCAAGGCGACCCTGCGCCAACGGTTCATCGCCAGCCAGAAAGCCGCGATGCGCGCTGCCGCTGACCAGGCATTATTGACCCGGGACATCGAGCCTGCGGACCACAGGATGATCGTCTCGGTGATCAATGGCGAAGTGCACCCGAGGATGGGTGACAAGCAAGTCTGGTTCAACGACATGGGCCTGATGAAAAAGCGCATGACCGGCTGCGTGGCCTTCGTGATCGGCAAGAAGTACCGCTACAACGACGAAGTGATTCTCTACATTCCCCAGGACCCGGAGCATGCGCTCAAGCGCTATACCGCCGCGCAGATGCGCCAGGAATTCAAGCGCCTGTTCACCGCCAGAGACGGCATGCAGGCCAACGATGCCAGCCCCACGGCCTACCAGCGCTTTTTCAGCCAGTTCGTGCCGTATGCGCAGCGCGGGTATTACTACAGCCAATTCACCCAGGCGGCTGCCGATTCCCCGGGCGGCCCTTTGACGTCGCCGTGGCGCACCATCATCGAGACGGTCAGTGAGCTGTCGCCCGCCACCCATATCAAGGAGCTGCCACCGGCAAGTCCGGCAAAAATGGAACCGGCACCCGATCCGTATATCGCGCCCTCTTATGTCACCCGCAAGGGGCGCGGGCCGTGGGCGGACAATGTGGACCTGTGGGACTACCTGTTTGAGCAAAACCGCGACAAGGTGTATGCCGATGCCCGCAGCCATGCGGTGCCCACCGCCGAAGTCGATATCAAGGCGCGTGAAGCAAAACTCGCCCATCTGCTGGAAATCGGCTTGCTGGGGCTGAACATGGTCTCCATGTTCGTCCCGGTCCTGGGCGAAATCATGTTGACGGTGATGGCCGGGCAGTTGCTGTACGAAACCCTGGAAGGCTCGATCGAATGGGCAGAGGGCGACAAGCGCGCGGCCAAGGCGCACCTGGTCGACGTGGCCGAGAACCTCGCGCAGCTGGCTGTCATGGCCGGCGTGGGTGCAGCGGTGAGTAGATTCAGGGCAGTCAAGCCGGAACCGTTGATTGAACACCTTAGCCCCGTGACGTTGCCCAACGGCGAAACCCGCCTGTGGAAGCCCGACTTGAGTGGCTATGAAAGCCCGGTCGCGCTGGATGCCGGCCCAGGGCCGAACGTGCTGGGGCAGCATCAGCTGCAGGGCAAGACCTATATCCGCCAGGGCAATAAGGTTTACGAACATTTCTTTGAGGCGTCGACCCAGCAGTGGCGCATCAAGCACCCGAGCGACGCCGCTGCCTACCAGCCGATTCTTCAAAGCAACGGCCGTGGCGCCTGGCGCCACATCCTGGAACGGCCACTGGAATGGGACCGCCTGACCCTGCTGCGGCGCACGGGCCATACCACCGAGGCGTTTTCCGATACCGAGCTGATCAAGGTGGCGGATGTCAGCGGTGTCAGCGACAACGCCCTGCGCAAAATGCACATGGACCTCGCGCCACCGCCGCCCGAGCTGAGGGATGCGATGCGCCTGTTCAAGGCCGACGCCGACACCGGCCAGGTGATCGAACAACTGCGCGGCACCCAACCGATTGATGACCGCTATTTGTACGCGCTGCCGCTGGTGGCGGAAATGCCCGGTTGGCCAAAAACGCGGGTGCTTGAGGTATTCGAGGCACCGGGTTTATCGGGCGCGTCCGTCAAGTATGGCTCCGAGCGTCTGCCACGCGGCGCGACTGCCAAGGCGCCGATCAGGATCAGCCGTGCCGATTTCCTCGGCGGTCAACTGCCGGCGCACATTCTGGCGGTGCTTGATGAGCAGGAAGTCGTCGGCCTGCTGGGCGCGCAGGGCGCACGGGTGGTGGAGCTGCGGCCGCAAGAGTTTGGCAAGCAACTCACCGAGTACGCCCAGACCCGCAAGCCGGCGATTTTCGACAGCCTTTACGCCGGCACGGAGCCGGTGGCGAGCCAGGTCCGGCGGTTGCAGCGCGTATGTCCCGGGCTTAGCGAAGCGGGCGCCGAGGAAGCGTTGGCGCACGCGCGGCCTGATGACCTCAAACAACTGGAGGACGCACACCGGGTGCCCTTGACCTTGCTGGAAGAGGCCCGCTGGTATGCGCGCCAGGGTCGCCAAACCCGTGCCTATGCCGGTTTGCGCAGCGAAAACATGGCCTCGGCGGACAGCCGGCGCCTGGCACTGCATTGCCTGGAAAAACTACCGGGCTGGCCGGACACGCTGCGCTTGGAGGTGCGCGCAGACAGTGACAGCGGCACGCTGCTGGACAGCATTGGCAGCGAGTCGGCACGCGACAAGAAGTACCTGGTGAGAAAAAACTCACGCTTTCAGGCTTTCAATGCGCGCGGTGAAGCACTCAACAGCCTGCCCAGACAGGGCGACAATTTTTATGCCTCGCTGATGCACGCCTTGCCTGATGAAGCACGGCGCGGGCTGGGCGTGCCTCAGGTCGGCCAGAGCGCCGAGTTGCAGGAAAAAATCATTGAGTTTGCCGACCGTTATCGCAGTGAAACAGCACCGCAGGGCCAGCGTCCCAAGCCACCCGTGCGGGTCAACGACACACGGGTGGGGTACTACGCCAGCGGACGTGAGGTCGACGTGAGGGCAAATCTTGCGGCGCGGGCGCGGGTGATCTACCCGGAATTGAGCGACGCCCAGGCCAGTGCTTATATTCGCCAGTTGCAACAGCCGGGCAGGAGCGACAAGGCAATCTTCAACCTCCTGGAAAACCGCAGGCGCGAATATGAAGAGTTGGCGTCAACCCTTGACCAGTGGGTGGGCCGGCCTCCGGTGGCGCTGGACCCGTTCAGCGCCGCGCCGGACAATTCCGCGTATCTGCATAGAACCCAGGTCGCCCAGTTGCTCAAGGCGCAGTGGCGGCGCGCACCGCTGGCGAGGGAAGTACCGGGTGCCGAACGACTGTCGATTGTGATCAATGAGCCGTTGCCGCCGCTGACGGCTGACTTTGCGCATATCCGCGAGCTGTCGGTGGGCGGGCGCGGTTTGAGCGACGCCAACGCGGATGCCTTTCTGGCGCGATTTCCCAATGTGAGCAGTCTGTCTATTGGCGAGAGCGGTCGCGTGTGGGACCCGGCTACCTTCGGCATATCGCCGCTGACGACCGTGCCCAAGGCGGTGAGCGAGATGACTCAGCTCAAGCACCTGACGTTCAAGGCAGATGCGTCGTCGCTGGCGTCGGATTTCTCCTCGAAACTCAATGCGCTCACTTCGCTGCAGGCGCTGCATATCGAGTGCAGCGGGTTTTCTCCAGCGGCACTCAACAACCTGGATTTGTCCGCGCTTGTGCAGTTGAAACAGCTGAAGTTCGATGCGCCTCACGCGCTCTCGCAGTGGCCGGCTTATGCTGAAAACCTGGCCCAGTTGGAGCGTCTGGACCTGGCCAACACCAGTATCCGCGCATTGCCTGAGAGCCTGTATACCGGGCATGAAGACCTGTGGGCGGGCCTGTCGCTGGACTGGTCAAACTTCACCCGCGAGGCCTTCACGCCGGCGTATAAGTACGTGAAAGACTATCGGGGCGAACGGGTTCACCTGGCTGACCTGCACCAGATGGTCCGCGAGTACGCCAGGGGCGAGTTGCAGTCGTTGCTGGGCACCTCGCCGCTGACGGGCGCCTTGCACGAAAAAATCATGACCACCTGGAATACCCCAGTCACCCGCTTTGCTGCTATCGAAGCCCTGGCGGCAGAGTACAACGGGCTTTTTGCGCGGTTCTATCATCCGGCCACGCCGGCGTCGCGCCTCAGGTTACGTTCGCTACCCTGGCAAACGGGTGCCAACGCACACGTTATCAATGCCCTCGAAGCCAGCTGGCGCGGGGCGGTAGCCCAGCGTTATGAATTGACGGCCAACGTATCGGTGCTTGAGTTGCCAGCGCCGGAGTTTCGAGCGGACGCCGGGTCCTTGCCGGTGAGCACGGTTGAACTGCCGCAACTGCCGGCTGCCACCTTTTCCCATGTGCGCACGTTGCGGTTGGGCTGGCTGGGAGAGTCGACTGAGCAGACCCGTGGTTTTATTCGCGCGTTCAGCGGCACGCAAACCCTTGAACTGCGCGGCCATGGTTTGACCGAATTACCCATCGGCCCAGGTGACCTGCCTGCCTTGAGCCGACTCGACCTGTCCACCAACAGCCTGGTGGTCACGCCAGCGGTCCAGACGCAACTCAATGGTCTGAGCAGCCTGGAGCAATTGAATCTAAGCCATAACCCACTGAAGGCGTTGGATGTCAGTGAGTTGACGCATCTCAAGGCGCTGAATGCGCGAGCGAGCCAATTGCAGGCCTGGCCAACCGGGGCCGAGGGTTTGCCGCAGCTGGCGTGGCTCGACTTGCGCGATAATCAACTGCCGACATTGCCGTCATCCGTGTTGGCGAACGACGCGTTGATGATGAAGGTCAACCTGGCGGGGAACCGCTTCCTCCCGGACGGTGAGGTTGCGCTCAAGGCGGCACGCCAGCGGGTTGAAACCGCTCAAGGTTTGCCCGAAGGAGCGCTGAGCCGGTTTGAACAGCAAGCCCTGCCAGCCGCTTTTCCACCGGAAGAAACCGGCTGGTCGATGGCGCGTTATTTATTGCCACTGCCTGGACCAATAGATGCCGCGGAAGGCGTTGCGGGCTTCGCCAAGCGCTTGCAACAGTTGAACCCGGCGCTGACTGAGGATCAGGCGCTGCAACGGCTGGAACAACTGCGTGACAGCGGGTCGAGCGACCCACAGATAGACGCGCAACTGAGCGCATGGCGCCGGGAGTGCGAGTCCCTGACGCGCCAGCTCAATGGCTGGCTGTATACCCGCGATTTGCATGCAGCGGACGTGAGCGTATTGGCCGAAGAACGGCAACTGGCAGCGGCCAAAATCAGTGAATGCTGGCAGCGTGGGGTGTCTGGTGATGCAGAGGCCGAGCTGAGTCTGCACGGCCTGCAAATCGACCATCTGCCTGAATTGGACCTGCGCTTTCAGCATGTGCGCAGCCTGGACTTGACCGGTGTGCGCTTTTCGGGGAAGGGTGCCGATGGCTTTCTCAACAGCTTCCCGGCGTTGCGCAAGCTGGTTCTGAGCGGCAACGAGCTGACGGCGTTGCCCGAGGCGGTGCAACACATGGGCCAGCTGGAGCAACTGGAATTGGCCGCCAACGCTTTCAGTGATCCAGAGCCCCTGTACCGCCAATTGGGCGGTGAACGCTTGCGCCGTCTGGACCTCGGCCACAACAACCTGAGCGAGTTCAGCACCAGCGCCTTCAGCCGCCTGGAAGCCCTCGACCTCGGCTACAACGACATTGCCCAGTGGCCCGACGGCGCATTGGAGGCCACCGACCTGCGTACGCTGAACCTCAGCGGTAATGCCCTGACGACGTTTCCGGACCGCTTGCTGGGGGGCAGTCACGATCAATTGGTGACCGGAACGAACCTGGCCGACAATCACCAGCTGTCGCTCAACGCGCTGGAGCAGCTCAGGCACTACAGCGATGCCCACCAGGGGCAGGGCGTCATGGGCCTGACCCGCGAGGACATCAACCTCAGGATTGCCGCGCTAGAAAGCGACTCCGACATCGGCTCTGGAAGCGACTCCGGCGCTGATTCGGACGGTGACTCCGACGATGATAATGACGCCGGGGCGGCCTATGAGCCCCTGGAAATCATTCTTGACCCAGCGGGTGAGGCGGGTGAAGCGGCGCTGGCGTCCTGGCTGATGAACACGCCCTCGGCCCTGGCCGCATCCAGGCGGCAGCTGTGGGTGCAACTGACCCAGGAGCCCGGCCACGCCCCCTTCTTTCATTTGCTTTCGCAACTGCGTGATACCCACGAGTTCAGGTTCACCCGCACTGATCTCACTCGGCGGGTCTGGGAGGTGATCGAAGCGGCCGCCAGCAATGCGCAACAGCGCGAGACGTTGTTCGCGGCCTCGCAAACCCACAACACCTGTATCGATGGGCGCACCCTTACGTTCAGTGCAATGGAGGTGCTGGTGTTCGAGGAGCGTGTGTTGCGTGACGTTCCGGTCCACAACTTGAGGCTGCGCGGCCAACGGTTGTTGGACCTGTCCCGGCAACTGTTCCGGCTCGACCAGGTCGATACCTTGGCCGAACGCAATGCCCAGGGGCTGGACAGGGCCGAAGTACGCCTGCAGTACCGCATCGGCATGACCCGCGGGTGGCCAGACGGCCTCGACCTGCCAGGGCAACCCACCTACATGGCGTTTGCTACGCCGCTCAGCGGGCAGGCCTTGAATAGCGCGCGTGCGCTGGTGCTCGCGGCGGAGGGCGCCGATGGGTTTTATGAAAGCCTGATTGCCCGGGATTATTGGCTCAACTACCTGCGCGAGCGCTACCCCGACGCTTTCAATGCGCTGGAGCAAAATGCTTTACGGCGTCAGGATGCTTTGGAGGACGCACACAGTGCCAGGCAACCCGGCACCGAGAGCCAGGAACGCTACGAGGTGGAGTTGACCCTGTTGGAGATCGAGTTGGGCAGCGTGCGGGCGCAGAAGCTGCTTGAGCTGTCGCGAAAGGAGGTGCTGGAGCTATCGACCGGCACGGTTGAGACCTCACCGCCGAGACCGGCATCGCCGCAACCCGGTCCGTCCTGGAAGCAGTAGTTTTTCAAGCCCCCATACCCGCAGGTGCGGGTATGGGGGCCATTGGTTGGCAGGTTACGCTTGCAGCGGCGGTTCCAGTATCAGGAACAATTTCTGATCCAGGGGCGGTCTGATCAAGGCTTTGTCCATCAGGACGGCAGTGCGGTTATCTGCCGCGGCTTGTTCGATCACCTGCCGGCGCGTCAATGATTGCTGCTCCGGGAGTTTCAAGTGGGCGAAGCTGTGTTGCGCTGCCGGCGTCAGCTCCGTGGGGTAGTGGAAGTGCGCATACCACAACACCTTGAGCGTTTGTTTGTCCTTCACTGAGTATTCGGTCAGAAAATCACCGGCTGCGAGTAGTTTTCGGCTTTTGACCAGGTTGATATCGATGAAGCCTTTTTTGTGCAGGTAGTCGATGTTTTCAGCTTTGGGGAGCTGTTGCATGTAGCCCTGCGCGCGCACCTCGTGAGCCAGGTTGCGAGCGGCCCGTGCCCTGTCACCGTAGGCCTTGATCAAGTCGTCAGCCTCGGCGTGGGTGGCATGGTCTTTTTTGATCTCATTGGCCAAGGCTTCGATTTTGCTCGCATGCTGGGTCAACATGTCTTCCCATTCCACCGGGCGCAGGGTTTCCCGTCGTGTGGGATCGCCAAGTTTTCGCTGTTGGTCGCGTATCGTGCGCTCAATTCTTGCCCTTTCGGCAAATACGGATTCTGCACTGCGTTTAATCGTGTTCAACGAGCGCTTTACCGGCGCGCTCGGTGATACGACCGGCGCCGCTTGGACAACCTCAGCCCAGACGCCTTCAGCAGCATGTTCGTGGTAGCTGGCGACAATCTTCTTGGTGTGCGGGTCGGTGATATCGACAAAATTGCCCGGCATGTCTGGCTGAGGCGCACGCAGGTCACCCACCAGCGTGCGTTGGTTGCGCGTCCTGATGACTCGGCGGGTGGCGGGTTTTTCACGCGCGGGGGCAGGTAGTCTGGGTCGGTGAGCGAACCCTTCTTCTGAAAGAATCAGGTCGGCCAGTTCGGCTTCAAGGTCGGTACGGGCGCTGCCAATCTCATCGAGGAAGGTTGCCCGATATTCCTCGCGCACAAAGCCGGAACCCATTTCAGCCAGCGACCTGACGGCGTTCTCCAGCCGGTCATAGCGCTCAAGCACGTCCTTGAGCACCTCAATTTGCTCAAGCGTCGAGTAGCCACGGGTGCTGCGCATTTCCGTATGCGCCAACACACTGGTGACGGTTTTGGCGTCGGTGAGCACCATGATGTATGGAAACTCGGCGAGTTCCCGGGATGGGTGAGTGCGATCAAATACCAGTTCAGTCAGGAAGATCAGTGCATGTTGGTTGAGTGTGCTTGAAGAGATGTTTTGATCACTGGGGCTGTCCTGCAATAGCAGTTGGCGCAAGGCAGGGTCTGCTTGCTGGAGGATATTCTCGACGTGTTGGGCAGGCTCGATCTTCTGTTTGAGCACGTCAAATTGCTGCTTCCTGATGTGCCTGAATTCCTCGTAGGCGTCTGTGATGCCATTGGGTAACTGCGTATTGACGCGGTCATGCACTTCATCTTCCGTTTCGCCGCGCTCGGTTTGAAGCGTGTCCAAGAGCTTTTGCGACATGACCTCATAGACCGCGCCCCAGTAATTAAACAGGGCCCTGGTGTTACTGTTGCGACGTTTTACATGGTTCGGATCGGTCCTGTCGGCTGCCACCAGTTCACCGGCGAGGGTTACCATTTGCTGCAGCATGGAAACTGACTCATGACCTTGCTTCAGATACCGCTCAACGGCGATCTCCCAGTCGACCTTGGCCTGTGCCGTGGAAAGGCGCCGTTGCTCATGGCGTTGAGTCATTCTGACGTGCAACGCTGGAATCGCAGCCGTGTTGGCGAGCCTTGACCAATCTGCACGCAGGTCTATCCGCTCTTTCGCCAGCCGGTTGCGGGCGTCGTCCAGCGCGACTTTAAGCTCTATCGATTTTATCGCCACCGGTACGAATCTCCCCTCAAGTGCACTCAGGTCTCGCTTGAGCGCATCGATTCGTTCGCGTTGTATACGCAGTTGTTCTTCCAGCTTTTTCTTGGGCATGCCGCCTTCAAGACGCGCCTTGCGCTCAAGGCGCCAATGCCCCTGATTGTCGCTGACCAGCTTGAAACCAGGGTGCAGTGGGCGTTGTGGATCCACCAGGTAAACCTCACCAAACCCCGGCACCACGCTGACCTGAAACAACAGCCCGCCGACGCTGGCATGCCAGGTTTGGCCAATACGGTACAGCCCCATGAGTGGGCCGCTGGCCTCTGGCGGCGGCAAGGTTTCGGGCCAGGGCACGTGGACGTCGAGCAGCGCCTTGAGCAACTTCGCACTCGCCTGTGGGCTGGCCAGCGAGCGGCTGAAATCCAGGGCGGTGCGGCCGGTTGCCGGGGGTTCGCCGGGCAGCGTCACGGCACCGTGGCGAATCAGCGACTGACCGGTCTGGAGCGGTCGGCCCGCCGGATGGCGCCAGGTGGCCAGGCGCAAGGCACTCTCTTCGGGCGCGGGGCGCGCCAAGGGCTGGCGGCTTCGAGGGGAGGCGCTGGTGGCGTGCAACAGCAGCATGGCGGTATTGAGCAGCAGGTCAATCAGCGCCAGTTCACGCGTGGTCGGGTCGCTGCTGTCCAGGCCGGCCAGGTCCTGCTCCAGGCTGCTGACCAACACCAGGAACCAGCCGGCCAGCATGGCCGGGCCGCGTACCAACGGCAACAACAGGGTATTGAACAGCAGCCACGCGCCCTCCATCACAATGGCCCAGCGGCTTTCGTGGTTGGACACCGACTCGCGGTCCGCCAGGTCGACCATCGCCCGCGCGGTGCTGCCGAACAAGTGGCTCAGCAGTTGGCCGTTGATCTGTGACTGCAGCCATTCCTCGGCGCCTTCATCCACGGCCAGCGTCGCCGGTGCAGGGTCTTCAGGCGGCGCGAACTCATCCCCCGGCAGGAAGCGAATGATGTGCGGCTGTTGGATCCCGCCGTTGTCATAAATCGGCCGAGCCGTGTCGCTCAGCCAGGTCAACACACTGCTTTGCAGTTCGCCGGGGCTGGCAAGCGCCTCGAGCAGAGCCTGGCGTGTCGGGTATTGAGACAGGGCCTCGGCGTACAGCGGTCGGTACAGCACGTGTGGGCCAACGGTTGCGTCCCGGGGTTCGATCACGAAGAAGTTGCTGACGGCATCCGGCGTTGCCCCGGCTTTGCGGCACAGGGCCAGTGGGCGCAGGACGATTTCCTGAGCGTCGACGACTCGGTCTGCGGGTGTCTCGCCCATCAGCGCTTTCACATTGCGATAGCCGGTGGCGGTGACCCCGTGTTGTTGCCGAATCGCGTATTCCAGGGCGCGCATCGGCAGCTGCACTTTGAGTTCGCGGGTGAAGAGTTTTTCCCGTCGGCGCGCGTCGACGGTGTCCGACAGCAACAGGTCTTTGATCTTCTGCGGGTAGGCCGTTCCGATGTCGACACGCTGGATCAGGCCCTGGCTGCCCAGCACATAGTCTTCGTTCAGCCAGTCCGGCAGCGCCCCGGCGGTTTTGGACCGTAGCGTCAGCGTGCCTTTAGGCTTGCCGGCCAGGTTCTTCACCGCCAGCTCCGTCAGCGACAGCTGCACATGTTCGATAATGCCGGCGCCGCCTGGGTAACCGGCCGCCACGGCGAAGTCCAGCAGTACATCGTCGGGGTCTTGGTCGCCGTGGTCGGCCTGCATCTGCTTGCGCAACGCATTGCGGCTGAAAGCATGGATGTTTTCCACGCCCTCATTGAATGAACGCCCCTGATTGAGGCGCAGCACCTGGGCCATGTCCTGCAGGTGGCGGTGGTAGGCAAAGCGCTCATTGGCGCCAGCTTGACTGAGCCACGCCGGGAGTTTTTCGCTGACCTTTTGCAGGTGCGCCGGGGCGGGCACGGCGGTTTGTGTAAACAGCAAGGCAGGGTCCGTGAGCGTTTCCAGAGTGCGGTCAAGTGCCGCTTCGCTTTGCCCCTGATAGGCCAGCGTTTCGAGGTCTTCCAGTTGCTGATTGAGAATAAGCCCGGCCTGTTGCTCAAACACGTTGCCGTCTGGTTCATTGCGCCGCCACGTCAGGCTGTCGAACTGAAACTGCGCCTGCATCCGCGCGCCCCAGGCTTCGCCAAAGGCGTCCAGGGAGCCAAACGGCTCGACAACGCCTGCTACGCTGCACAACAGCACCTGTCTGTCGCGCACCAGCAGCAGGTCCGGCGTCAACAGGCACACCTCCTTGCCGGCTTTAGACAGTGTGGTTTCGATGAAATACGCGTAGGTGGTCGGCGTGGAGCGGGGCAGGCGTTCCACGCGTGACGGCCAGGCGGCGGTGGTGGCCAGCATGTCCCTGTGGGTGTCGCTCAGGCCCTGGCGACCGGCTGCCGCTGCGGTCATCTGGCCATTGAGCCACTCGCCCAGCCATTGCCAGCGGCTGCTGCCGAGGCTGTCTGTTTCGCTCCAATAGCTGGCCAGGTCCGCTTGGAAGTGCAGGTAAAGCGAGCCTGGCAGCTCGTCGATGATTTGTGCAATCACCTGCATATCGATATCGGGCAGGCGGCCGCCGCTAATGGGTGACAGATAATACGGCAGGCCGTTCTGGGGGCGCAGGTCAAGCAGGCGCGGGTTCAGGACGTGGGCCATCGCGACACTGATCAACAGCGGGAACGCGTAGCAGGTATTGGCGCCGCAGGGCGTTGGGCCGGCGAGTTTGAGCGTGAGCAAGTCCACCTTCAGACTCGGGTAGTGCTCACGGATGCCAGCCCGTAGAGCCTTGAACACCACTGAAAACAACGCCGGGCGCGTGGCGAAATGAGCATGGATAGCCTGGGCCGGCAAAGGGCTTTGGGCCACGGGTAAATCGGGCATGAAGAAATCCTTTTTCTGTGTGTACCCGGTGTCAGGTGAGCTGCCGGGACAGCGGGCCGAAGATCGGCCCAGCACAGAAAAACGGATTTCTTCCTGACGGGGGCGGCATTGGGATACCGCACGCCTTGGCCAGTGTTTAGTTGTCGTACCCCAGGTTGGGCGCCAGCCAGCGCTCGGTCACGCTCAGGTCTTGAGCTTTGCGGGCGGTGTAGCTTTGCACCTGGTCCTTGTCGATTTTGCCGACAGCAAAGTACTGCGCCTGCGGGTGGGCAAAGTACCAGCCGCTGACGGCCGCTGCCGGGAACATCGCGTAGTGCTCGGTGAGGAATACGCCGCTGCGCCCGGCGTGCATTTCGCGAGCCTCGGGGTCGAGCAGTTGGAACAGCTGGGCTTTCTCGGTGTGATCCGGGCACGCCGGGTAGCCCGGGGCAGGGCGGATGCCGCTGTATTGCTCCTTGATCAGCGCCTCGTTATCCAGCTGCTCGTCCTTGGCATAGCCCCAGTGCTCTTTACGCACTTGCTGGTGCAGCCATTCGGCGCAGGCCTCTGCCAGGCGGTCGGCCAGGGCCTTGACCATGATCGAGTTGTAGTCGTCACCGGCGTCCTGATAGGCCTTGGCGACCTCTTCGGCGCCGATGCCGGCGGTGGTGATGAAGCCGCCGATGTAGTCGGTCACACCGCTGTCTTTAGGCGCAACGAAATCGGCCAGGGAGAAGTTCGGCTTGCCGTCGGTCTTGATGATCTGCTGGCGCAGGTGATGCAACTTGGCAATCGGCTGGCCGTCATCGCCGTAGACTTCCAGGTCATCGTCCTGCACCTGGTTGGTTGGCCAGAAACCGAACACCGCACGGGCGCTGATGAGTTTCTCGTCGATCAGCTTCTTGAGCATTTCCTGGGCGTCGGCATACAGCGCGGTGGCGGCTTCACCGACCACTTCGTCCTCAAGGATGCGCGGGAACTTGCCGGCCAGGTCCCAGGAGATAAAGAACGGCGTCCAGTCGATATACTCGGCCAGCACCTTGAGGTCGATGTTATCCAGCACCTTGGCGCCGGTGAAAGTGGGCTTGACCGGCGTGTAAGTGCTCCAGTCGAACTGCGGCTTCTTGGCGATGGCCGCCGGGTAGCTCAGGCGTTCGGTGCGCGCACTGCGGTTGGAGGTGCGCTCGCGCACGTCGATGTATTCCAGGCGGGTTTTCTCGACGAAACCGGCCTTCAACTCCTTGGACAGCAGCTGCGTGGCCACGCCCACCGCACGGGAGGCGTCGGTTACGTAGATCACTGCGTCGTTGCTGTACTTGGGCTCGATCTTCACCGCCGTGTGCGCCTTGGAGGTGGTAGCGCCACCGATCATCAGCGGCAGGTGGAAGTCCTGGCGCTGCATCTCGCGGGCGACATGCACCATCTCATCCAACGACGGCGTGATCAGTCCGGACAGCCCGATGATGTCGCACTTCTGTTCCTTGGCTACCTGCAGGATCTTCTCCGCGGGCACCATCACGCCCAAATCGACAATGTCATAGCCGTTGCAACCCAGGACCACGCCGACGATGTTCTTGCCGATGTCATGCACGTCGCCTTTGACCGTCGCCATGAGGATCTTGCCCTTGGCTTCCGGCTTGTCGCCCTTTTCCAGCTCGATGAACGGGATCAAGTGGGCCACGGCCTGTTTCATTACGCGGGCGGACTTCACCACCTGGGGCAGGAACATCTTGCCGGCGCCAAACAAGTCGCCAACGATGTTCATGCCGGACATCAGCGGGCCTTCGATCACTTCGATCGGGCGGGCGAACGACTGCCGGGATTCCTCGGTGTCTTCGACGATATGGGTGGTGATGCCCTTGACCAGCGCATGTTCCAGACGCTTGTTGACCTCCCAGCCACGCCATTCTTCGGTTTCGGCTTCCTTGACGCTGCCGTCGCCCTTGTATTTGTCGGCAATGGCGAGGAGGGCGTCGGTGCCTTCCGGGGTGCGGTTGAGCACCACGTCTTCTACCGCGTCACGCAGCTCGGCCGGGATCTGGTCGTAGATCTCCAGCTGGCCGGCGTTGACGATACCCATGGTCAGGCCGTTGCGGATCGCATACAGCAGGAACACCGAGTGGATCGCCTCGCGCACCGGATTGTTGCCACGGAACGAGAACGACACGTTGGACACGCCACCGGAGGTCAGCGCATAGGGCAGCTCGTCGCGGATATACGCACAGGCATTGATGAAGTCGACAGCGTAGTTGTTGTGCTCTTCGATACCGGTGGCGACGGCGAAGATGTTCGGGTCGAAGATGATGTCTTCCGGCGGGAAGCCCACTTCATTGACCAGGATGTCGTAGGAGCGTTTGCAGATTTCTTTCTTGCGCGCTTCGGTGTCGGCCTGGCCGGCTTCGTCGAAGGCCATCACCACCACGGCGGCGCCGTAGCGCTTGCACAGCCTGGCGTGGTGAATGAACTGCTCCACGCCTTCCTTCATGCTGATGGAGTTGACGATGCCTTTGCCCTGGATGCACTTGAGGCCCGCCTCGATCACTTCCCACTTGGAGGAGTCGATCATGATCGGTACGCGGGAGATGTCCGGCTCGCCGGCAATCAGATTGAGGAAGGTCACCATGGCCTTCTTCGAATCGAGCATGCCCTCGTCCATGTTGATGTCGATCACCTGGGCACCGGCTTCTACCTGCTGCAGGGCGACTTCAAGGGCTTCGGTGTAGTTGTCTTCGCGGATCAGCCGGGCGAACCTGGCTGAGCCGGTGATGTTGGTGCGCTCGCCGACGTTGACGAACAACGAACTGCGATCAATGGTGAACGGCTCCAGGCCCGACAAGCGGCAGGCCTTGGGAATGTCCGGGATCGGGCGCGGCGCGTAACCGGCCACGGCGTTGGCGATGGCTTCGATATGGCCCGGTGTGGTGCCGCAGCAGCCGCCGACGATGTTGAGGAAACCGCTCTGGGCGAATTCTTCGATGACCTTGGCGGTTTCCGAGGGCAGTTCGTCGTACTCGCCGAATTCGTTCGGCAGGCCGGCGTTCGGGTGGGCCGAAACGTGGGTGTTGGCCTTGTTCGACAGCTCTTCCAGGTACGGGCGCAACTCGCTGGCGCCAAGGGCGCAGTTCAAACCCACCGAGATTGGTTTGGCGTGGGCCACGGAGTTCCAGAACGCTTCGGTGGTCTGGCCCGACAGGGTACGGCCGGAGGCGTCGGTGATGGTGCCGGAAATCATGATCGGCAGTTCGATACCGAGTTCTTCAAACACGCCTTGCACGGCGAAGATCGCGGCCTTGGCGTTGAGGGTGTCGAAGATGGTTTCGATCAGGATCAGGTCGGCGCCGCCTTCGATCAGGCCCTTGGTGGCTTCGGTGTAGTTTTCCACCAGCTCATCGAAGGTTACGTTGCGGTAGCCGGGGTTGTTCACGTCCGGCGACAGCGAGCAGGTGCGGCTGGTCGGGCCGAGTACGCCGGCGACAAAGCGCGGCTTGGCCGGGTTCTCGGCGGTCTTGGCATCGGCGATCTTGCGCGCCAGGCGTGCGCCTTCTACGTTCAGCTCATAGGCCAGCTCTTCCATGCCGTAGTCGGCCATGGAGATGCGCGTGGCGTTGAAGGTGTTGGTTTCGAGGATGTCGGCACCAGCGTCCAGGTAGGCTTTTTCGATGCCGCCGATGACGTCCGGACGAGTGAGCACCAGCAGGTCGTTGTTGCCCTTGACGTCACTCGGCCAGTCGGCGAAGCGTTTGCCGCGATAATCCTGCTCTTCGAGCTTGTAGCTCTGGATCATCGTGCCCATGCCGCCGTCGAGGATCAGGATACGGTCCTTGAGGGCTTGGTGAAGGGCTTGCAGGCGAGCGCTACGATCGGGCATGGGACTACTCTGGTCAGGCATTACGGAGGGGGTGGATCATAGCAAACCTGTGCCGATTCAGAGCATGTACGGGTTCCGCATGAATATCGCTCATGTTGGTGGCGGCCGTGGCCCGGTAGAATCGCCGGCACTTTTATAGCGTACGCATTGAATCGGGACCGGATACATGTCACTTCGTCTTATCACCAGCGCCATCCTGGCACTGGTCGCCTGTATCGCCCAGGCACAAGGTCCCGCTGCGGCGATCTCCTATACCCGCGACATCCAACCGATTTTCACCGAGAAGTGCGTGGCCTGCCACGCCTGCTACGACTCCGCCTGCCAGCTCAACCTGGGCAGTGCCGAGGGCGCGGCCCGTGGCGCGAGCAAGGTGCCGGTGTACGACGGCGAGCGCAGTCAGGCCGCGCCGACTACGCGCCTGTTCTATGACGCATTCGGCAAGCAAGCCTGGCAGCAGAAGGGCTTCTATTCGGTACTCGACGCCCAGGGCAGCCAGGCCGCGTTGATGGCGCGCATGCTGGAGCTGGGGCATAACGCGCCGCTGCAACCGAATGCCAAGCTGCCTGAAGAAATCGTGTTGGGCCTCAATCGCGAAAACATGTGCGCGACGCCCGGTGAGTTCAATGCCTACGCCGGCGCCCATCCCAAGGAAGGCATGCCGCTGGCCGTCACTGGCCTGACCGACCAGCAATACCAGACCCTGCAACGCTGGCTGGCCTCCGGTGCGCCGATAGACGAGCAAGGCCTGGCACCCAGCGCCAGGGAAGCCTTGCAGGTGCAGCAGTGGGAAAACCTGTTCAACCAGCCGGGCGCCCGGGAAAGCCTGGTGGCGCGCTGGTTGTACGAGCATTTGTTCCTGGCGCACGTCTATTTCGAGAACGGCGAGGCGGGGCATTTCTTCCAATGGGTACGTTCGCGTACGCCAAGCGGCCAGCCGATCGACCTGATCGCCACCCGTCGTCCCAACGACGACCCGGGCACTCAGGTCTATTACCGCCTGTGGCCGGTGCAGGGCGTGATCGTGCATAAAACCCACATCACTTACCCGTTCAGCGCGGCGAAAATGGCGCGGATCAAAGACCTGTTCTATTCCGGCGACTGGCAGGTGAGTGCCTTGCCGGGCTATGGGCCGGGTCGCCGCGCCAACCCTTTCGAAACCTTCGAGGCGATACCGGCCAAGGCGCGCTACCAGTTCATGCTGGATAACGCCGAGTACTTCGTGCGCACCTTCATTCGTGGGCCGGTGTGCCGTGGGCAGATCGCCACGGACGTGATCCGCGATAACTTCTGGACCCTGTTCCAGGAGCCGGACCACGACCTGTACATCACCGATGCGCGTTACCGCGGCCAGGCCACGCCACTGTTGGCCATGCCGGGGCAAAACGATGATGTTGGCAGTGTGCTGGGCCTGTGGCTGGCCTATCGCGACAAGCGCAACCAATACGAAGCCCTGCGCCGTGACAGCTATGCAGACCTGCCGGCGCCGAGTTGGTCGAGCCTGTGGGCGGGCAATGACAATGCCTTGTTGACCATCTTCCGCCATTTCGACAGCGCTTCGGTAACCAAGGGCTTGATCGGCGAAGTGCCGCAGACGATGTGGTTGTTCGATTACCCGCTGCTGGAGCGCACCTATTACCAACTGGCAGTGAACTTCGACGTGTTCGGCAATGTGTCGCACCAGGCCCAGACGCGCTTGTACTTTGACCTGATCCGCAACGGTGCCGAGCAGAACTTCCTGCGCCTGATGCCGGCCGATACCCGCGAGGATTTCCTTGATGACTGGTACCAGAACAGCGGCAAGCTCAAGCTGTGGCTGGACTATGAGGCTATTGATGACGACAAGCCGAGCGGGCTTCACCTGGATGAAAAAGACCCTAAGCGCGACTTCGCCAATCAACTGCTGAGCCGCTACGGTGCCCTTAACGTCAGCCCCGATCCGATCAACCGCTGCCTCGGGGCCTATTGCTCGCGCCCGGGTATCGGCCCGGCCTTGCAGGATGCCGAACAGGCGCTTAGCCGCCTGACTTCGCGCCCTGCGGCGGGGCTCAAGGTGATCGATCAGTTGCCCGAGGCCACGATGTTGCGCATCGAAACCGCCAGCGGCCAGCGCGTTGTCTACAGCATGCTGCGCAACCGCGCCCACAGTAACGTAGCGTTCCTGCTAGGTGAGGCCTATCGCTATCAGCCGGGGCTGGACACACTGACCATCTACCCCGGGGTGATGAGCAGTTATCCCAACTTCATGTTCAACATCCCGGCCCACGACGTGCCGGCATTTGTCACGGCGATGGAAAATGCCAAGGATGCCAAACGCTTTGAAAAGATCGTTGATCGCTGGGGCGTGCGTCGCAGCCATCCACAGTTCTGGCAGTACTTCCACGATCTGTCGCAGTACATTCGGGAAACCACCCCGATGGAGGAGGGAGTATTGGACATGAACCGCTATGAGAACCTATAACGACTGTCAGTGATCCAGTCATCTCCCCAAACGGGCGCTGAAGTGGTCGGATATTTGCCTTGCGGGAATGGAAAAGGTATTCCGATGATGTTGATTTCAGTGCAGGCGCTACGTGCCTTGGCGGCGTGGATGGTGGTAGGGCATCACTTCATTCAGGTGTTTTTTGAATTTGATGTGGACACCCCGCTGGCCTACCTGTTTGCCGACAAGGGTGGCATTGGGGTGGATATATTCTTTGTCATCAGTGGCCTGGTGATTTTCCTCGCGACCGCGGACAAGGCGCTGACCCCCTGGCAATTCATGCTCATGCGCCTGGCACGGATCGCGCCGGCGTATTGGTTCTATACGCTGCTCATGGCTCTGGTGGTTCTGGCCGTACCCTCGATGTTTCCAGAAGCTCAGGTCGTGCCCAGTCATGTACTCCTGTCGCTGCTGTTTATCCCGGCCGAGAACCCGGGTGGGTTTGGGGTGTATCCGTTACTGGATGTCGGCTGGACCCTGAACTTCGAGATGCTGTTCTATGTTCTGTTTGCCGTGGCTTTGTGGGTTCGCGGGTCTTACCGGTTGTGGGTAGTGGCCGCGTTGCTGTATCTCGTGTGCTGCATCATCAGCCCTGCTTTGAACCTGGCCAGCGGGTTCTACAGTAACGACATCGTGCTGGAATTCCTGATGGGCATTGTGATCGGCATGCTGTACCGCCGTGGCCTGTGCCGGGCCAGGGCGTGGCTGCCGCTGTTGGGCATCGCGGTGGCGCTGGCGGCGATTTATCACGGGGCAGATGTACCCCGAGCGCTGGAGTGGGGCGTGCCCAGTGCGCTATTGGTTATCAGCTGTGTGGCCCTGGAGCCTTACTTCCAGGGTTCGCGCATCTTGAAGTTGCTCGGTGATTGCTCTTATTCGGTGTACTTGATCCACGTATTGGTGCTGGTCGCCGGGCGGTGGGTTGCTGAACGGATGGGGCTGGACCCCTACGCAATCCTGCCGGTTTGCATCGCGGTGATAGCGCTGGGCGCCTATGGCAGCTACCAATGGCTGGAGAAAGCAACCTATCGCACGCTCAAGCGTTGGCTGGGCGTTGAGGAGCGGGTAATTATTTCCCGACAAAAATACTAGGACTTTGTACCTCTGTAATGATTTGGCGTAAACTGCCGGCAAGCCTGTGAGGAGTTTCCATGACTGCCATAACCATTACCGACGCCGCCCACGATTACCTGGCTGACCTGCTGTCCAAGCAGAACACCCCGGGTATCGGCATCCGCGTCTTTATCACCCAGCCCGGCACCCAATACGCCGAGACTTGCATTGCCTACTGCAAGCCTGGGGAAGAGAAGCCTGAAGACACCGCCCTGGGGCTGAAAAGCTTCACCGCGTACATCGATAACTTCAGCGAAGCCTTCCTCGACGACGCTGTGGTCGACTACGCCACCGACCGCATGGGCGGCCAGTTGACCATCAAGGCGCCCAACGCCAAGGTGCCGAACGTCAACGCCGATAGCCCGGTCAACGAGCGCATCAACTATTACCTGCAAACCGAGATCAACCCGGGGCTGGCCAGCCACGGGGGCCAGGTGAGCCTGATCGACGTAGTGGATGACGGTATCGCTGTATTGAAGTTCGGCGGCGGTTGCCAGGGCTGTGGCCAGGCGGACGTGACGTTGCGCGAAGGCATCGAGCGCACCCTGCTGGAGCGTATTCCTGAGCTCAAGGGCGTACGTGACGTGACCGACCACACGCAGAAAGAAAACGCCTACTACTGAGTAAGGTGTTCACTGCGAGCATAAAAAACGGCGCCCCGTGAGCGCCGTTTTTTTTGATTTAAATTCAGTAAGTTGCTGTTACCCACGGATTCAAGCCTGCGTTCGGCCAGCGTGGTTTGACGGGGCGCCTAAGATCAAAAGCCAGATCAAGATCAAGAGCGGCTCGCTTCGCATCGTAGTTATCGTTGTCAGCTACGAAGTTGTGTAGATACCCATGCTCATCGGGGGCAAGGCCCCTCCCACATTTTTCTGTATTTATTAATAAAAATCAGTGTGTTGATTTTACTTTGTGAAGTAAAAAATCAAGGCCGATAAAGGTGTGCATGCCCGGCCCGATACAGCGACGACTCACTGAAACTGTCACTGGCCAGCACCCGGCCCACCAAAATCAACGCAGTACGCCGGAACCCCTTGGCTGCGACCTTGCCGGCAATATCCGCCAGGGTGCCGACGGCCCAGTCCTGATCCGGCCATGTAGCCCGGTGCACCACGGCTATCGGGCAATCGGCGCCATAATGCGGCAGCAGCTCGGCGACGATCTTCTCCAAGTGGTTGACACCCAGGTGAATCGCCATGGTCGTGCCGTGGCGAGCCAGGCTGTCGAAGTCTTCACCGGCCGGCATGCTGGTTTTATCGGCATAGCGGGTCAGGATCACGCTCTGGGCAATGTCCGGCAGGGTCAGTTCGGTTTCCAGCAGCGCCGCACAGGCCGCCACTGCCGTGACCCCGGGAATGATCTGGAAGGGGATGCCCAGCTCACGCAAGTGGCGGATCTGCTCGCCTATAGCCCCATACAGGCTTGGGTCGCCGGAGTGCACGCGTGCCACATCCTCGCCGTTTGCGTGGGCAGTTTTGATCAGGTCGATGATCTGCTCCAGGTGCAGCTCGGCGCTGTTGACCACCTGTTGCGCCCGATGGCCTTCCAGCACCGCCGCAGGTACCAGCGAGCCGGCATAGATGATCACCGGGCAACTGCGGATCAGCCGCTGGCCCTTGACGGTAATCAGTTCCGGGTCGCCGGGGCCTGCGCCGATGAAGTAGACGGTCATGGAGGATTCCTGTTGAAAAACGGGCGAGCATGAAGATTGCTCATGATCGAGAACGGCAATTATCGGGTTTTTAACCGGTACAGGCTAATGCAAAGGCGGCCTGGGCGGTTTTCTTGCGGGTGATCAGCAGGCGGGCAGGGCCGTGGGCGAGTTGCTCGGCCAAGGCCAGGGCGGCGCTTTCGGCGATGCCGTAACAGCCAGTATGGGCAAAAGCCAGGGCTGACTTGTGGCTCAGGCGGTGTTCATAACCGGCCAACTGTTGCGCACTGAAACACTGGAGTGGCAAGTCCAGCAACTGGGCCAGGGCCAGCAACCCGGGTTCATCCTGTTTGCGATCAATGCTCGCCAGCGCCGTAATGCGTTGGCGCTCGATGCCGCCTTCGGCTAGCGCACTGTCAAACAGGCCCAGCAGGGTGTGAACATCACAACCCCGCTGGCAACCCAGGCCGACTACCAGGGTCATGCCGAGTATTGATCATCGCGGTTGCGGCGGAACAGCCAGGCGCTGATCAGGCCCAGGGCCAGCCAGAACGCCACGTTGGTCAACTGCGAGGCGATCTTGAACTGCGCTTCGAGAGCCTCCGGGGCCAACATCGAATGCACTTGTGGCTGTGGCGCACCGATGATATGAGGCACGGCAAGGATCGCCACGCCCAGCACTTTCAACAGCCAATTGCGCCCGAACACGATCAGCGCGATACCCGCAGCGGTGGAAGCTGCGGTGCCGATCCACCAGGTCTGGCGCAGCGCAAGGTCAGCCGCTGCAGTGCCCGGTAATTCCGGTGGCAGGCCCAGGGTGGGTGCCAGCACAAAGGTCGCGTAACCCGCCAGGCCCCAAAGCAAACCCTGGGCGGTGCGGGTCGGTGCGCGCAAGGTGTACAGGCCGGCCAGCATCAGCGCAAACCCGACCGCCACTACCAGGTTGCCACCGGTAGTCGACAGCACGCGCTGCCAGCCATCTTCCGGCTCCCAAGCTTCGGCGTCGTGGGTGTGGGCAGCGGCCCCTGCGGCATGTTCATGGGTGACTTCGGCGACAGCCGGAGCCTTTTCATAGGTCTCCGCCTGCAAAATCAACGGCGCGACCCACAAGCTTTGCAGCAGGGTCAGCAGCAGGGCGGCCAACAAGCCGGTGAACCCTGCGGTTCGGGCGATACGCTTGATCATGTCGGCAAGTCTCAGTGGCACGGGAACGCGGCGCTGTGGCGGGTATCGTGGGCCGCGTTGTGCACGGCCTCGATATGCGAGAAGCCGGCGAAATACACAAGGCACGCGCCCAGGATCGACGCACCGATAGCGGCAGTCAGGCGTTGGCTCAAGGTGGCGGTGCTGCTGGCGGAGTGCGAAGTGCTGCTGATGATCGACATGGCGCGTCCCTTTCGAGTGTCAGGGTGAAACGAGCGCATGAAAACCCCGCGAGCCAGGCACGCAGGGTTCTGAACAGCGCCCGCCCACCGCGGGTTTGTTATCTGATTTTTTCGGGCCGGTCTCCGGGCTTGCGAGGGGCGGCTCTTGAAAGAGTCCAGCCTGATAAGCATCTCCTTCCCATGCACAGCACAGTGGATTTGACGCTTCGCTCGCTTACCGTTGCGGGGGCAGCACCGGAGTTGCCATAGGTCTATGGCGCACCGATTTCCCGTTTCACCCTGTGAAGGGCACCCGAAACAAGATGTGTAGGAGAGCATGAGCGGGAGTTATGCGTCAATGAGGGTTGTATGGCATTCAGGGTTTGGCCCTTCCCCGTGGATGGAAAGGGCACTGTTGAGTTCAGTCATACCCCTAGAGGCAGCCGGCTATCGTTCGCTGCACCGGCCTTCAAGGTTTTACTCGGCAAAAGCGACTGTCGAACGGCGTCCGGCGGCCACATTCTCTGCATCATCGAGGGTAAATGTGCCGTTGAGCGGGAACATGGTGCTCCCGCCAATCAAGTCGAGTTCCTTGAACACGTCTTTGCGCTTCAAAGTCTCCGCCGCGATCTCGCTCTGGCGTGCTGTTGGCGGTGTGCCTCGCAGCGGCACTCCGTCAGCTGTCCTCTTGAGCGAATCGCGGGTGATGGTTTCGGAGTCGAACCTGGGGTCATGCAAGGCGTCCATATTGTCGATGATTTCTTGCAAGAGCTCCTCGCGAGTCAGCAGGTCGACGGGCCGTTCGCTGGTGGTGGTCTGCGGATTTTCTCGCTGGGTGATAGCGTGCGTTTCGGCAGGCGGTGCTGTATTGATGTGTGGCGAGACTGTGAGTGCCATTGTTGACTCCATAGAATGTTGGGTGAACCACGCATCAATGGCCTTGATGACGTGGCAGAGAGTTGTGGTTTGCGCTGCGCAAATGATTCCTTGAACCGACAAGTAATTTGTTTCAAGTTGATTGGGCCTCGCGTCGTGCAGGTGAGCGCTTCTGTGGCGTGCGAACGATCAATATTGACCGGTTCTCCCGCACTGCGTAGCCTTGCACCCTCGAGGTTCTTCGGCCCAGGTCGAAGCTAAGAAGGGAACGCGGTTCAAGCCGCGGCTGCCCCCGCAACTGTGAAGGGTTCAGTTGACTGCCACGCCACTGCCGAGACGGCGGGAAGGCGCAGTCAGCGTTGGTCGCAAGACCTGCACGCCCCAAGCCAGGAGACCTGCCTCGTCACCGATTTTCCAATTCAACCGGGCGGGGTGATCCGGTGACGAAATCCGCTGCTGCGCGATGCCGCAGGGCCTGTCGTCCCGTATGCCCGCCCCAAAGGGCATCCGATGAAAACACTGGCCAAACTTCCCGTCACCATCGTTACCGGCTTCCTGGGCTCGGGCAAAACCACGTTGCTGCGCCATATGCTCGACAACGCCCAGGGCCGTCGGATTGCGGTGATCGTCAACGAGTTCGGCGAGCTGGGCATTGACGGTGAAATCCTCAAGCAGTGCTCCATCGGTTGCACCGAAGAAGAAGCCAACGGCCGCGTGTACGAACTGGCCAACGGTTGCCTGTGCTGCACCGTGCAGGAGGAATTCTTCCCGGTGATGCGCGAACTGGTTGCCCGTCGCGGTGACCTTGACCATATCCTCATCGAAACCTCGGGCCTGGCCCTGCCAAAGCCACTGGTACAAGCCTTCCAGTGGCCGGAAATCCGCAGCGCCTGCACAGTCGATGCGGTGATCACCGTGGTCGACAGCCCGGCCGTGGCCGCTGGTACGTTCGCCGCGTTTCCGGATCAGGTCGATGCCCAGCGCAAACTCGACCCGAACCTGGACCACGAGTCGCCGTTGCACGAACTGTTCGCCGATCAACTGGCCAGCGCCGACCTGGTGATCCTCAACAAAGCCGACCTGATCAGTGCCGAAGACCTGGCCCGCGTGCGCCTGGAAGTCGCCGAAGAGCTGCCGCCGGCGGTGAAGGTCATCGAAGCCAGCAGCGGTCGCCTGCCCCTGGACGTGCTGATTGGCCTGGGCGCCGGGTCTGAGGAACACATTGATGCACGCCACAGCCATCACGATCACCATCACGAGGGTGAGGACGACCACGATCATGATGCCTTCGATTCCATCTCCATCAACCTGCCCCAAGCCGACGAAGCCGTACTGCTCGAGGCCTTGACGCAATTGGTTGTCCAGCACGGCATTCTGCGTATCAAAGGCTTCGCCGCGATCCCGAACAAGCCGATGCGCCTGCTGATCCAGGGCGTGGGCACGCGCTTCGACAAGCACTTCGACCGTGCCTGGGGCGCCGATGAAGCGCGGACCACGCGCCTGGTGCTGATCGGCCAGGAACTGGATGCCGCTGGCCTTGAAGCGCAATTGCGCGCCGCCCTCAGCGTTTAACCATGCACCTGCTCAGGACCCAACCCGGTGGTTTCGTCGCGGACGACAATATTGCCGACCTTGGCCAAACCCCCGCTGAACTGGTGATCCTGTGCAGCGGCGATTCCAGCCTGGCGCTGCTCGCCGAAGCGGCGCAGCAGTTGCCCTTGGATTACCCCAGCCTGCGCCTGGCCAACCCGATGCAGGTGCAGAACCACGCCTCGGTCGACCTGTACGTTGATGAGGTGTTGCGCCACGCCAAGGTCATCCTGATTTCCCTGCACGGTGGCATTGGTTATTGGCGCTATGGCATCGAGCGTCTGGTGGAGCTGGCCGAACGCGGCGTCACCCTGATCCTGGTGCCGGGGGATGATCGCCCGGACCCGGAGCTCAGTGGCCTGAGCACCGTTGATGCCGAACAGCGCGAGCGGCTGTGGCACTTTTTGCGCCAGGGTGGCCTGGGCAATGCGCTGGATTTTTATCACTGCCTGGCCAGTGCCCATTTGGGCCGCGACTATGCCTGGGCGGAGCCGCAAACCCTGCCGCGTACGGCGATCTATCACCCCAATAAAGCCAATGCCCGCCTCAATGACTGGCAGGCCGATTGGCGCGCCGATTGCCCGGTGGCCGCGGTGCTGTTCTACCGCTCCCACTTGCAGGCGGCCAATACCGGTTTTATCGATGTTTTTTGCCAGCGCTTGCAGGCCGCGGGCCTTAACCCGTTGCCCATCGCGGTGGCCAGTTTGAAAGAGCCCGGTTGCCTCACGGTGGTCGAGGACCTGCTCGACGACGTGGACGCTGCGGTGATCCTCAACACCACGGGTTTCGCCCAATCCAGCCCCGAAGCGCCGCACCTGCGCCCGTTTCGGCGCAATATCCCGGTAATCCAGGCGATCTGCGCCCAGGATAACCAGCCCGGATGGCAGGCCAGCGATCAGGGGCTCGGCCCCCGCGACCTGGCGATGCATATTGCCTTGCCGGAACTGGATGGGCGCATCATCAGCCGGCCCATCAGTTTCAAAGACCTGGCCTGGCGCAGCGAGCGCAGCCAGTCGGACGTGGTGTGCTACCGCGCAGCGCCTGAGCGCATGGATTTTGTCGCTGAACTGGCGCGGCGCTGGGTCGACCTGGCCCGGGTGCCGAATGCTGAAAAACGCATCGCCCTGATCCTCGCCAATTACCCGACCCGCGACGGTCGCATCGGTAACGGTGTGGGGCTAGACACGCCGGCGGCGGCGCTGAATATCCTGCGTGCCCTGCAAGCCGAAGGCTATCCGGTGGCGCAGCTGCTTCCCGACAGTGGCACCGCGCTAATCCATACGTTGCTCGGCGGCGTCACCAACGACCTCGACAGCCTCGACCTGCGCCCCTGCCATCAAAGCCTGGGCCTGCAGGATTACCAGGCGATGTTCGATCGCCTGCCGGAGTCCAATCGCGAGGCCGTGCTGGAACGTTGGGGCACCCCACAAAACGATCCTATGTTTCGCGACGGTCGCATGATGATCGCCGGCCTGCGCCTGGGCCTGACCTTCGTCGGCATCCAGCCGGCCCGGGGTTACCAAGTGGACGCCAGTGCGGTGTACCACGACCCGGACCTGGTGCCGCCCCACGGCTACCTGGCGTTTTACTTCTGGCTGCGCCACACCTACGGCGCCCATGGCGTGATCCATGTGGGCAAGCACGGCAACCTGGAGTGGTTGCCGGGCAAAGGCGTGGGCCTGTCGCAAAACTGCTGGCCGGATGTGTTGCTGGGGCCTTTGCCGAATATCTACCCGTTTATCGTCAACGACCCGGGCGAGGGCGCCCAGGCCAAGCGGCGCACCCAGGCGGTGATCATCGACCATCTGATGCCGCCACTGACCCGCGCTGAAACCTACGGCCCGCTGCGTAACCTGGAGCTGTTGGCCGACGAGTACTACGAAGCACAATTGCTCGACCCGCGCCGCGCCCTTGAGTTGCAAAAAGACATTCTCAAGCTGGTGCGCGAAACACGCATCGACCAGGAACTGGAACTGGACGGCGAGGCTGACGCCGACATTTGGTTGCCGCGCCTGGACACCTACCTGTGTGACTTGAAGGAGTCGCAGATCCGCGACGGCCTGCATATCTTTGGCGAGTCGCCCGAAGGTCGCCTGCGCATCGACACCTTGCTGGCGCTGCTGCGCATTCCCCGTGGCGATGGCCGTGGCCCGCAATCGAGCCTGCTGCGGGTGCTGGCCAAGGCATTCGACCTGGGTTTTGACCCGCTCGATTGCGCACTGGCCGAGCCGTGGACGGGGCGGCGCCCGTTGGTGCTGCAAAAGATTGATGGGCAGTTGTGGCGCACCGCCGGCGATACCCGCGAGCGCTTGGAGCTGTACGCGGCGCGTTTGATCGAGCAAGCGCTGGAAGGCCCCATCGAGCAATTGGAGGAGCCCGGCTGGGAGGACGTGAAGTCGGTCATCGAAAGCCTGCGCATTGTCGTGGCGCCACGCCTGGATGCCTGCGGCCCGGCGGAAATGTGCGGTTTGCTGGATGCCTTGAATGGGCGCTTTGTGCCGGCAGGGCCCAGCGGTGCGCCAAGCCGCGGGCGTCTGGATGTACTGCCGACAGGGCGAAATTTCTTCACTGTAGACGTGCGCAATCTGCCAACCACCACGGCCTGGCGCATCGGCTTTCAATCGGCCAATCTGATTCTTGAACGTCACCTGCAAGACCACGGTGACCATTTGCGCCAACTCGGCCTGTCGGTCTGGGGCACGGCGACCATGCGTACTGGCGGCGACGATATCGCCCAGGCCATGGCGCTGATGGGCGTGCGCCCGGTATGGGCCACCGGCAGCCAGCGGGTGGATGATTTTGAAATCCTGCCGATCAGCTTGCTCGACCGCCCACGTGTCGATGTGACCCTGCGCGTTTCCGGGTTCTTTCGCGACGCCTTCGCCAACCTGATCCGCCTGTTCGATGCGGCGGTGCAGGCGGTGGCGGCCCTGGACGAACCGGACGACATGAACCCGCTGGCCGCCAAGGTGCGCAGCGAGCGCCATGCGCTACTTGAGTCGGGGCTGGACGCAGAGGCCGCGGCGAAACAGGCCGGCTGGCGCATCTTCGGCGCCAAGCCGGGCGCCTATGGCGCGGGTGTGCAGGGCGCGATTGATGGGCGCCTGTGGCAAAGCCGTGAAGACTTGGCCGAGGTCTACCTGAACTGGGGCGGCTATGCCTATGGCGGCTCCGACGAGGGCACCGCCGCCCGCGAGCAATTCGCCCAGCGCTTGAGCCAGGTGCAGGCGGTAGTGCAGAACCAGGACAATCGCGAGCACGACCTGCTCGATTCCAACGACTACTACCAGTTCCAGGGTGGCATGCTCGCCGCCGTGGAAACCCTGAGCGGTGACAAGGTCGCCAGCTATCATGGCGACCATAGCCAGCCAGACCTGCCCAGAATCCGCACCTTGAAGGAAGAGCTGAACCGGGTGATCCGTGCCCGCGCCGCCAACCCCAAATGGATCGAAGGCGTGAAGCGCCATGGCTATAAAGGCGCATTCGAGATGGCCGCGACCGTGGATAACCTGTTCGCGTTCGACGCCACGACCGCGCTGATCGATGATCATCAATATGCACTGCTGGCCGATGCCTACCTGCTCGACCCTGACACCCGGGCCTTTGTGCAACAGCACAACCCCGACGCCTTGCGCGACATGACCGAACGCATGCTCGAAGCCCAGCAGCGTGGCATGTGGCAGGAGCCGGGGGCGTATCGCGACGCATTGGAAAACCTGTTGCTGGATATAGAAGAAGACAGCTGATGACTGATATTCCCCATTTTCCGCTGTCCGCTGTGGTCGGCGCCGACGACCTGAAACTGGCGTTGTGCCTGACCGCCATCGACCCCAGGATCGGCGGTGTGCTGATCGAAGGGCCGCGCGGCATGGCCAAGTCGACCCTGGCCCGTGGCCTGGCAGACCTGTTGGCCAGCGGGCAGTTCGTCACCTTGCCCCTGGGCGCGACCGAAGAGCGCCTGGTCGGCACCTTGGACCTGGATGCCGCGCTCGGCGAGGGCCGTGCACAATTTTCTCCCGGCGTGTTGGCCAAGGCTGACGGGGGTGTGTTGTATGTGGATGAAGTCAACCTGCTCGCGGACCACTTGGTGGACCTGCTGCTGGACGTGGCCGCCAGCGGCACCAACCTGATCGAGCGTGACGGCATTTCCCATCGGCATTCGGCGCGCTTTGTGCTGATCGGCACCATGAACCCGGAAGAGGGCGAGCTGCGCCCGCAGTTACTCGACCGCTTCGGCTTCAATGTGGCGTTGAGCGGGCAGACCTTGCCCGCCGAGCGCGGGCAGATCATCCGCCGTCGCCTGGATTTCGACAATGATCCGGCCGCGTTCTGCGCGCAGTGGGCTGAACCCCAGTCCGCCTTGCGCGAGCGCTGCACCCAGGCGCGAGCACGGCTCGATAGCATTGAGTTGGATGACCCTGCGCTGGCGCGGATCACCGAGCGCTGCTTTGCGGCCGGTGTCGATGGCCTGCGCGCCGACCTCGTCTGGCTGCGTGGCGCCCGCGCCCATGCCGCGTGGCGCGGCGCGGCAGCCATCGGCGAGGAAGATATCGAAGCGGTGGCCGAGTTTGCCTTGCGCCACCGCCGTCAGCAGCAAACGCCACCGGCCGCGCCGCCGAGTGAAGGGCAGTCGTCGAAACCTTCTGAGACCTCACCCGGCCAAGGCCAATGGGGCGATATGCCCGCACCGGCCTTGCCCATGGGCGAACGCCGCGATGTGCCGGCCTGGCCAAAAAAGCCCTAGGCATTCGCCCCCGACCTGACGCGGGGGCGAATGCCCGGCCCCAGGCGGGGCGACTGGACAACGGCAGGCAAGGCAAGGCGCGCAGCGCGCAGCAGGGTTCGATCGATTGGCCGGGCACGTTGCTCGGTGGCCGGCCGCAATGCCGTGCAGATGTGCTGTTCCACCTGCGTAGCCGTTCGGCCCCTGAACTGTGGCTGGTGATTGTCGATGCCTCGGCGTCCACCCGACGCCATCGTGCGTTGACCGATGCCAAGGGGTTGTTGGCCCAGTTGTTTGACGATGCGTATCGGCAACGGGCGCGCATGGCGTTACTCACGGCCAGTGGGCGCTCGCCCAAATGGCAGGTGCAGGGGCTCAAGGCCGCCAAGGGCTTGGCGGGCTGGCTGGATCAACTGGGCGCGGGCGGTGGCACGCCGTTGCTGGCGGCGTTGAACGAGGCCGGGCATTGGCTGGCGGCGCGGCGCAAGCGCTATCCCGGCGAGCAACAGCAGTTGCTGGTGGTGACTGATGGGCGGCTCAAGGCGATCGGCGCGGTACCGCGATTGGAGTGCCCAGGGATGTTGGTGGATATCGAGCGTGGGCCGATCAGGTTGGGGCGGGCCCAGGAATTAGCTGCCGGGTTGCAGCTCGATTATCGGCATATCGATAAGCTGTAGCGTCTGGGCCATTGCCTTCGCGAGCAAGCCCGCTCCCACATTTAACCGCATTCCAAAGGGTGTACTTGGTTAAGTGTGGGAGCGGGCTTGCTCGCGAAGAGGCCCTTATCAACAGTACAAAAGTGTCAGCCCGCCCCAGGCACATTCGGCCAAAGATCCGCCACCAGAAACAGTCTCTCCGCCTCTTCCCAATCCTCACCGGCCTGCACCATCCGCACCAGCAACTGCGCGGGTGCCATCGGGTCCAGTTGCGCCAGCCAGCCCTGCATCTGCGCGTCACTCCACACCTCATCCGCCGGGTAATGCGCCGGCGCCAGCCAGGCATGGCGGGGCAGGGGTTGCCAGCGGCCGGCTGGGCGGGTGCTGACAAAATCCTGCCAATCACGCTGGTGCAACCAGCGCCCGCGCAAATGCTGCGGATGGGCGCCGAGCGGGGGTTGCGCCGCGCCGGGCCAGGGGTAGAGCAGGTAACCGCCGAGCCACAAATGTGCATCGAACGCTTGGATATCCAGCGCTGCCAAGGCTTCGCGACTTTCGGCCCGCGCCGAAATCGGCAGTTGGTGCTGGGCCAGGTGTGCCAGCTTGCGGTCCAGCCGGTCATGGCACCCAGGGCCGAGCCATTGCGCGGCGTCTTCGCCATCGCCGTCCTGCGGGCCCAGGTAGAGCTTGATCGCCAGTTCCAGGTGGTGCACGCCATCGCGGTCGCGCAGCAGCATGTCCAGCTCGCCCAGGGTATGCCCGGCCCGGCGGATCGGCAGGTTGGCCGCCAGTAACTCCACGCCCGGCGCATGCTGCACGGCAAACTGCCACAAACGTTCGTAGTAGAGGCCCAGGCGCCGCGTGCGCGACAGGCTCAGCCACTGCTGCAAGGCGCTGCTGTCGCGGTCCAGCTGGCGTAGCCAGGCTTCGAGCAGGTGGGGCGCCTGCACCCAGTCACTGCCGGCCAGCGGGTGGCGTTGCGGCCACGGCGTCTGCGCCAGCATCGGCGGGGCGAGCATCACCCACGCCAGGTCGCGCACCTCGGGGTGGCGCAATTGACGGGGCAGGGCGTGCAAGTCAGGGAACACGGTCATGGTCCGAGCATAGCCTTTTCAACCGGGTGAGGGTGCTTGAGAACCATTGTCATCAAGGCTTGGCGGCGACAAAGGATTTTGCCTGAGACGGCCTTTCGCCCATAATCGTTCTTTTTGCCACACCCCAAAACCCCGCAGGAGCCCCATGGAGCAATTTCGCAATATCGGCATTATCGGTCGCCTGGGCAGTACCCAGGTGTTGGACACCGTCCGCCGGCTGAAGAAGTTTCTGCTCGAGCGCCACCTGCATGTGATCCTCGAAGACACCATCGCCGAAATCCTCCCGGGCCATGGCCTGCAAACCTCGTCGCGCAAGATGCTCGGCGAAGTGTGTGACATGGTCATCGTGGTCGGCGGCGATGGCAGCCTGCTCGGTGCCGCCCGGGCGCTGGCGCGGCATAACGTGCCGGTGCTGGGGATCAACCGCGGCAGCCTGGGGTTTCTCACCGATATCCGCCCCGATGAGCTGGAAGTCGAAGTGGCCAAGGTGCTTGATGGCCATTACCTGGTGGAGAACCGCTTCCTGCTGCAAGCCGAAGTGCGTCGCCATGGCGAGGCCATCGGCCAGGGCGACGCCCTCAACGATGTGGTGCTGCACCCGGGCAAGTCCACGCGGATGATCGAGTTCGAGTTGTATATCGACGGCCAGTTCGTGTGCAGCCAGAAGGCCGACGGCCTGATCGTCGCCACGCCCACCGGCTCTACTGCTTACGCGCTGTCGGCGGGTGGCCCGATCATGCATCCCAAGCTCGATGCCATTGTGATCGTGCCGATGTACCCCCATATGTTGTCCAGCCGGCCGATTGTGGTCGATGGCAACAGTGAGCTGAAAATCGTGGTGTCCAAAGACATGCAGATCTACCCGCAAGTCTCCTGCGACGGGCAGAACCATTTCACCTGCGCCCCCGGTGACACCATCACCGTGAGCAAGAAGGCACAGAAGTTGCGCTTGATCCACCCGCTGGATCACAACTACTACGAAGTGTGCCGCACCAAGCTGGGCTGGGGCAGCCGCTTGGGGGGTGGAGGCGACTGATGCTCGATCCCGCGCGTAGCTACGACCTGATTGGTGACGTGCACGGTTGCGCTCATACCCTTGAGCACTTGCTCGACCAATTGGGTTACCACAAGCAGGGCGGCACCTGGCGCCACCCGTCACGCATGGCGGTGTTCCTCGGCGATATCATCGACCGTGGCCCGCGCATCCGCGAGGCGTTGCATATCGTCCACGACATGGCCGAGGCCGACCAGGCGCTGTGCATCATGGGCAACCACGAGTTCAACGCCCTGGGCTGGTCCACCCCGGCACCGCCCGGCAGTGGCAAGCAGTTCGTGCGCGAGCACAACCCACGGCATGCGCGGTTGATCCACGAGACCCTGACCCAGTTCGAACACCACCCGGCCGACTGGCACGACTTCCTCGGCTGGTTCTACGACATGCCGCTGTTTGTCGATGCCGGGCGTTTCCGCGTGGTGCATGCGTGCTGGGACGAGGGCTTTATCCAGCCGCTGCGCGCGACCTTCCCGGACGGCTGCATCGACCAGCACTTCCTGCAAGCCGCCGCCGTACCGGGCAGTTTCGCCTGCAACGCCTTCGACCGTCTGTTGCGCGGCACCGATATGCGCCTGCCCGACGGCCTTACCCTGACCGGTGGCGATGGCCTGACGCGCTCGTTCTTCCGCACTAAATTCTGGGAAGACGACCCCAAGACCTACGGCGATATCGTGTTCCAGCCCGACGCCTTGCCAGAGCCGGTGGCGCGCACGCCATTGTCTTCCACGGAAAAGAATTCCCTGCTGCGTTATGGCGTCGATGAACCCTTGTTGTTCGTCGGCCACTACTGGCGCAGCGGCAAACCGGCGCCGATCCGCCCGAACCTGGCCTGCCTGGACTACAGCGCAGTGCTGTACGGCAAGTTGGTGGCGTATCGGCTGGACCAGGAAACCCAACTGGATCCGCGTAAATTCGTATGGGTCGACGTTGAGCGGCCCGAGGTTATCAAATGAGTACCGTGGCCGTTTTGCGCTTGCCCCTGAGCGTCGACCTGGGCGGTTTTGTCAAACTGCTGCAACGCATGCAAGTGCCCCATCGCGTTAGTGAAGAGGCGGGTGAGCAAGTGTTGTGGGTGCCCGAGAGCATCAGCGACGATGTGCGCGTGTTGTATCAGCGCTTTCCTGCAGGCGACCCGGATCAGCAACTGGATATTCCCGAACAGGCGCCGGTTGCGCGGCCAAGCTTTGTCCAGCAGGTGCGTCACAGTCCGGTCACGGCGCTGGTGCTGCTGGCCAGCCTGATCGTCGGTGCTGTGACCTTGCTCGGCGAAAACCTGCAAGCCATGGCCTGGCTGACCTTCCTGCCGTTCCGGGTGCTGGGCGAGTACATCCAGTTCACACCGCTTGCCGACACGTTGGCATCGGGGCAGTGGTGGCGCCTGGTCACGCCGATGCTGATCCACTTCGGCATCCTGCACCTGGCCATGAACGGCATGTGGTACTGGGAACTGGGCCGGCGCATTGAAGCGCGCCAGGGCAGTATCAACCTGCTGGGCTTGACCCTGTTGTTCAGCCTGGTCTCCAACTATGCTCAATACGCCTATGGCGGCCCCGGCCTGTTTGGCGGTTTGTCCGGCGTGCTGTATGGCCTGCTCGGGCATTGCTGGATCTTCCAATTATTGTCGCCCAACCCAGCCTATCGCCTGCCCCGTGGGGTGCTGGTGATGATGCTGGTGTGGTTGTTGCTCTGCCTGTCGGGGCTGGTCTCGATGATCGGCTTCGGCGAAATCGCCAACGCGGCCCACGTGGGCGGCTTGGTCATCGGTTGCTTGACGGGTTTGCTCGGTGGTTTGTACAACCGTCGCAAAGCGTCTATTTGATAAGGAAGAGCCTTATGTCCTCTTTTGCTGAAATGATTGAAAACATCACCCCGGACATCTACGAGAGCCTCAAGCTCGCGGTGGAAATCGGCAAGTGGTCCGATGGCCGCAAGCTCACCGCCGAGCAGCGCGAGCTGTCCTTGCAGGCGGTGATCGCCTGGGAAATCCAGAACTTGCCCGAAGATCAGCGCACCGGCTACATGGGCCCGCAGGAATGCGCCTCCAAGTCGACTCCGGTGCCGAACATCCTGTTCAAGTCGGATGCGATCCATTGATTGAAATTGGTCGCGGTGCAGTCAGCAAAATGTCGGCGCAACTCGGTGAGCCGACCGTTCAATACGCTTTTCGCCTGGGCGATACCGAGGTGCCGGTCAACCCCTTGATCGGCACCCATGTGCGCCTGGAGTACCTGGGGGCCATTCATTGCAGCCATTGCGGGCGCAAAACCAAGACCAGTTTCAGCCAGGGGTATTGCTACCCGTGCATGACCAAGCTGGCCCAGTGCGACCTATGCATCATGAGCCCCGAGCGTTGCCATTACGACGCCGGCACCTGCCGTGACCCGGGCTGGGGCGAAACATTCTGCATGACCGACCATGTGGTGTACCTGGCCAATTCGTCGGGGGTCAAGGTCGGCATCACCCGCGCCACCCAGTTGCCCACCCGTTGGTTGGACCAGGGCGCCAGCCAGGCGCTGCCGATCATGCGTGTCGCCACGCGCCAGCAGTCTGGCTTCGTCGAAGATCTGTTCCGCAGCCAGGTGGCCGACAAGACCAATTGGCGCGCCTTGCTCAAGGGGGACGCGCAGTCCGTGGACCTCAAGCAGGTGCGTGATGACCTGTTCGCTTCCTGTGCCGAAGGCTTGCTGGGTTTGCAGGAGCGCTTTGGCCTGCAAGCCATCCAGACCATTGCCGACATCGAGCCGATTGAAATCCGCTACCCGGTCGAGCAGTATCCGACCAAGATCGTCAGCTTCAACCTGGACAAGAACCCGATTGCCGAAGGCACGCTGCTGGGGATCAAGGGCCAATACCTGATCTTCGACACCGGCGTTATCAACATTCGTAAATACACGGCTTACCAGCTCGCCGTGCATCAGTAGAAGGATCCCACGCATGCGCACCGAACAACCGAAGATGATCTACCTTAAGGACTATCAGGCGCCGGACTACCTGATCGACGAGACGCACCTGACCTTCGAGTTGTTCGAGGACCACAGCCTGGTCCACGCGCAGTTGGTGATGCGCCGCAACCCTGAGCGCGGCGCCGGCCTGCCGCCGCTGGTGCTCGATGGCCAGCAGCTTGAGCTGTTGAGCGTGAACCTGGCCGACCAGGAACTGACGGACGCTGACTACCAGTTGACCGACAGCCACCTGACACTGCAGCCAAAAAGTGAGACGTTCACCCTCGACACCACGGTCAAGATCCACCCGGAAACCAACACCGCCCTGGAAGGCTTGTATAAATCCAGCGGCATGTTCTGCACCCAGTGCGAGGCCGAAGGCTTTCGCAAGATCACTTATTACCTCGACCGCCCGGACGTGATGAGCGTCTTCACCACCACGGTGATCGCCGAGCAACACAGCTACCCGGTGCTGCTTTCCAACGGTAACCCGATTGCCAGCGGCCCCGGTGAAGACGGCCGTCACTGGGCGACCTGGGAAGACCCGTTCAAGAAACCGGCCTATCTGTTTGCCTTGGTGGCCGGTGACCTGTGGTGCGTCGAAGACAGCTTCACCACCATGACCCATCGTGAAGTAGCGCTGCGCATCTACGTCGAACCGGAAAACATCGACAAGTGCCAGCACGCCATGACCAGCCTGAAAAAATCCATGCGCTGGGATGAAGAAACCTACGGCCGTGAGTACGACCTCGACATCTTCATGATCGTGGCGGTCAACGACTTCAACATGGGCGCCATGGAGAACAAGGGCCTCAACATCTTCAACTCCAGCGCCGTGCTGGCCCGCGCCGAAACTGCCACCGACGCCGCTCACCAGCGTGTCGAGGCCATCGTCGCCCACGAGTACTTCCACAACTGGTCGGGCAACCGCGTGACCTGCCGCGACTGGTTCCAGCTGTCGCTCAAGGAAGGCTTCACCGTGTTCCGTGACTCCGGCTTCTCCGCCGACATGAACTCGGCCACGGTCAAGCGCATCCAGGACGTTGCGTACCTGCGTACACACCAGTTCGCTGAAGACGCCGGCCCTATGGCCCACGCGGTACGCCCGGACAGCTTTATCGAGATTTCCAACTTCTACACCCTGACCGTATACGAAAAAGGCTCGGAAGTGGTCGGTATGATCCACACCTTGCTCGGCGCCGAAGGCTTCCGCAAAGGCAGCGACCTGTACTTCGAACGCCATGACGGCCAGGCCGTGACCTGCGATGACTTCATCAAGGCCATGGAAGATGCCAACGGCGCCGACCTCAGCCAGTTCAAACGCTGGTACAGCCAGGCCGGTACGCCGCGTCTGGCGGTCAGTGAGTCCTACGACGCCGCGGCCAAGACCTACAGCCTGACCTTCCGCCAGAGCTGCCCGGCAACCCCGGACAAGGTCGAAAAACTGCCGTTCGTGATTCCGGTGGCACTGGGCTTGCTGGACGGGCAGGGCGCGGGTATCGCCTTGCGCCTGGCCGGTGAAGCGAGCGCTGGCGGCACATCCCGGGTGATCTCGGTGACTGAAGCCGAGCAGACGTTTACCTTCGTCGATGTTGCCGAAAAGCCCTTGCCTTCGTTGCTGCGTGGCTTCTCGGCGCCGGTGAAACTGAGCTTCCCTTACAACCGCGACCAACTGATGTTCCTGATGCAGCACGACAGTGACGGGTTCAACCGTTGGGACGCTGGCCAGCAACTGTCGGTGCAAGTGCTGCAGGAGCTGATCGGCCAGCATCAGGCGGGCCAGCCGCTGAAGCTGGATCAACGCCTGATCGACGCGCTGCGTTCGGTATTGAGCGACGAAAGCCTGGATCAGGCCATGGTCGCGGAAATGCTTTCGCTGCCGAGTGAAGCCTACCTGACCGAAATCAGCGAAGTGGCGGATGTGGACGCCATCCACGCCGCCCGCGAGTTTGCCCGCAAGCAACTGGCCGACAACCTGTTCGAAGGGCTGTGGCTGCGTTACCAGGCCAATCGTGACCTGTCCAAGCAAACGCCCTACGTCGCAGAAGCCGAGCACTTTGCCCGTCGCGCCTTGCAGAATATTGCGCTGTCCTACCTGATGCTCAGCGGCAAGCCCGAAGTGTTGGCGGCCACCCTGGATCAGTTTGATACCAGCGACAACATGACCGAACGCCTGACCGCCCTGGCGGTGCTGGTGAACTCGCCGTTCGAGGCGGAAAAAGCCCAGGCGTTGGCGGTGTTTGCCGAGAATTTCAAGGACAACCCGTTGGTCATGGACCAGTGGTTCAGCGTACAGGCAGGCAGCACGTTGCCGGGCGGGCTGGCACGGGTCAAGGCGTTGATGGAGCATCCGGCGTTTACCATCAAGAACCCGAACAAGGTGCGCGCATTGGTTGGCGCGTTTGCCGGGCAGAATCTGGTCAACTTCCATGCGGCGGATGGCTCAGGTTATCGCTTCCTGGCGGACCTGGTGATCCAGCTCAATACCCTGAACCCGCAGATCGCCTCACGCCAACTGGCGCCGCTGACGCGCTGGCGCAAGTACGATGGTGCGCGCCAGGCGCTGATGAAAGCGGAACTGGAGCGCATTCGGGCGTGTGGTGAGCTGTCCAGCGATGTGTTTGAGGTGGTTAGCAAGAGCCTGGCGTAAGTTGGGGGGACCGCCGACGGCTATTGCGCGGGTGGTCTTCAATCCAAATGTGGGAGGGGGCTTGCTCCCGATAGCGGTGTATCAGTCAATGTACTGGTTGGCTGAACCACTGCTGTCGGGAGCAAGCCCCCTCCCACATTCCTGACATTTCCTGTCAGGAGCCTCTGCTAAGCTGCTGCACCTCTAACCCAGTTCTGGTGATATCAACCTGTCGCACATCACACGCCTATTAACGTTGCTCCAGGTCCTGTGGGGCAAAAACGAAGATTTCACGGCTGGATATCTGTGTGTAAGTCATACTGGCAAGCATGACTTTCGACTCGCCCCTCGCCGCTTATCAACACGCCATCGCCCAGCAAGGGTTCGTCCCCGACGATGCCCAGCGCCAGGCAGTGCAAGCCCTGCAAGCCTGCCACGAAGCCTTGCACCAAGGCCGTTCGCCGATTACCGGGGTTTACCTGTGGGGGCCGGTGGGCCGTGGTAAAACCTGGCTGATGGACCAGTTCTATCAAAGCCTGCGCGTGCCCGCGCGGCGTCAGCATTTTCATCACTTCATGGGGTGGGTGCATCAACGCTCGTTCCAGCTCACGGGCACCCAGGATCCCTTGCAGGCGTTGGCCCGGGAACTGAGCCAGGACGTGCGCGTGTTGTGCTTTGATGAGCTGTTTGTGAATGACATCGGTGACGCGATCATCCTCGGCCGCTTGTTCCAGGTGATGTTCGAGGAAGGCGTGGTGATGGTGTGCACCTCCAATCAACCGCCTGAACAGCTATACGCCGGTGGTTTCAATCGCGAGCGTTTCCTGCCGGGCATCGATGCGCTCGAGCAGCATATGCAGGTGGTGGCGGTGGACGGTGGCGAAGACCATCGCTTGCATCCGGGTGTGGGCATGCAGCGCTACTGGGTTAATCAACCGGATGCGCTGGCTGCGGTGTTCAAGAACTTGAGCCAAGGGCAACGCGTAAGCAGCGGGGTGGTGAGCGTAGGTTACCGTTCCATTGTCGCGGTGCAGGCCAGTGCCACGGTGCTCTGGTGTCGTTATGCCGAATTGTGCGAGCAACCCCTGGCGGCAATGGATTTCATGCTGCTGTGTGATCGGTTTGAGGCCATCCTGCTCGAAGACGTCCCCAACCTCAGTGCACAACGGCGCCCCGGGCGGATTGCCCGCGGCACCGAGGACGGTGCTGAGCGTGTGGCGGCCGGAGATCGCGATTTGCCGGAACTGTCGGTGCACGATGACAGCGTGCGGCGCTTTATTGCGCTGGTGGACGAATGCTACGACCGCAAGGTGCCGCTCTTTATCGAAGCCAGGGTGCCCTTGGAGAGCCTGTACACTGAAGGCTACCTGGAGTTTCCTTTCCGTCGCACCCTCAGCCGCTTGCGAGAGATGCAACTGCAACGCTTCGCCGTCTAGGAAGAATCGCCGTTCCGGGGCCGTTTGCGCGTTTTGATGCCTGCAACCTTCGCGCTTTCTGTCGGGCATTTGTAGTTAATCTCCTTCATCTGCTGCCGACTCCGCGCTTACAATCGCAGCTCTCAAAGGGAAACGAATCCCTGGTTGTCGTTATCGAGGAAGGAAATGGACACCCCAGACATCCTGGTGCTGCAAGCCAGCTACACCAACGTGGTGCACGCCGAAGCCATCGGCCTGTTGCTCAATCATTATGCTGAAGATCCGATGGGCGGCGGCCACACCTTGCCCGCCGATCTCTTGCAGCAACTGCCTGCCGAGCTGGCCAAGCGCCCCCATGCATTCAGCGTGCTGGCGTTTGTCGGCGGCGAGCCAGCGGGGTTGGTCAACTGTTTTGAAGGTTTCTCGACCTTTGCTTGCCGCCCGCTGGTCAACGTCCACGACGTGGTGGTGATGGCTCAGTTTCGTGGCTTCGGCTTGAGTCAGAAAATGCTGCAAAAGGTCGAGGAAATTGCTCGGCAGCGCGGCTGCTGCAAGATCACCCTGGAAGTGCTTGAAGGCAATGAACTGGCGCAATCGGCATACCGCAAGTTTGGATTTGACGATGCAGTGTTTGATCCGGCCCATGGGCGTATGTTGTTCTGGAATAAGCCACTGTAATAAATAACCGACGAAAAAAAGGCGCCATTACATGGCGCCCAATAAACCTTTGCCAACGGAGCAGGATGGCAATGGGTGGTGCGGATTAAATAAAGATTAAATCAACTGTTTGGTTGTTCCTTATCGACGGTATCGACCTTCAATGTCTTTCCGTCGGCAGAGGCAGTTCGCTGTTCAGCCGCGCCATGGGTTTCCTTCTGAATGAAGCTGAAGTTGTTGTAGAACTCCTTCGATCGCTCTGAGCCGCCCTCTGCAAAGGCGGCGGCGGAGGTCAGGGTCATCAGGCTGGCAAGCATCAACGTCGAGAGTTTCATTGCGGTATTCCCATTAAGAGTGATAGGTGTCTGGCCGTTCCTTGATCAGAATCATGGAGCGACTATGGCGCTATCTTATTAAGTGGGAATTAACTGAAAGTGCCGGCAAAGTTAACGGTTTTGTTAACTTTGCCGGAAAGGGTTATAGCTTCCACCCAGTGCAAAGGTGCTGGAGCATACCCTCCCGGTGAGGGAGGGTATGGTTCAAATACGAGAGGGCTGGGCGAACTATATTCCCGTAACAAAACCCAGGATTACTTGAGCACCACTTCGCTGCCATCGGCCTTCTTTGGCTTGATCAGGCTGAAGTCGATCAGCGCCTTCTGCTTGGTCTCGTAAGGGTTGCCGATCAACAACGGGCGTGGCTTGAAGCTGTCGCTGACCAGGCTCTTGCTGTGGTCCAGCTCGTCAAAGCTCAAGCCGGCCATGTCAGCCCAGGTGTGGATAAGTTGCGAGCTGCTGTAAGGCCGTTGCAGGTCGCCGGCAAAGCTCCAGTCGTGGCTTTCGCGCCATTTGGGTGAGGCGTAGGCCATGAACGGGATGGTGTACATCGGCGCGGTCGGCTTGCCTTCGTTGCGGCCAAGGGTGTCGTGGCCGACCGAATCGAACACGTCTTCGCCGTGGTCCGAGAGGTACAGCAGGAAGCCGTTGGGGTCGGTCTTGGCGTAGTCCTTGATCAGGCTGGAGACCACGAAGTCGTTGTACAGCACGGCGTTGTCATAGCTGTTGTAGGTCGGCAACTGCGCATCGCTGACGCCCGCCGGAACGCCCTGGCGGTCGGTGAACTTGTCGAAGGTCGGCGGGTAACGGTACTGGTAGCTCATGTGGGTGCCCAGCAGGTGCACCACGATGAACTTGCGTTCGGCAGTATCGGCCAGGGCCTTGGAAAACGGTGCCAGCACATCGCCGTCGTATTGGCGAGCGTTCTGGTTGCGGTTGTTGTTCAGGTACACCTGTTCGTCGGCCTGTTCGGAAAAGGTCGTGAGCATGGTGTTGCGCTTGGTCATGGTCTGCTGGTTGGTGATCCAGAAGGTCTTGTAGCCGGCCTGTTTCATCACGCTGACAATCGACGGCGTCTTGAGGTACAGGTCAGGGTTTTCTTCGTCAGCAAAGGTCAGCACCTGTTGCAGCGCTTCAATGGTGTAGGGGCGCGGGGTGATGACGTTATCGAATACCGCCAATTGGTCGCGCAGCTTATCCAGTTCCGGCGTGGTGTTGCGCGGGTAGCCGTAGAGGCTCATGCGCTGGCGGTTGGTGGACTCGCCGATGACCAGTACCAACGTGGACGGTTGGCCGGCCATGCTGTCCTTGAGGTTTTTCAAGGGCGGGATCTGGCTGGCACTGGTCAACATGCCTTGCATATTGTCGAGTTGCTCGGTGTAGCGGCGGTAGGCAACGATCATCTGCCAAGGTACGGCGGGTTCGATGCGGGTTTCGAAACGGTCGATGGCCAATTCCATGGTTTCACTGGTGGCGATCTGCTTGACCAGCGGATACCCCACAACCGCCAATACAATAGCGACTGCTGCGACGATCGACTGGCCGCGAGGCAGGTACACCGGACGCAGGCGCGTCCAGAGGAAGACGGCGAAGGCGGTGTGGGCAATGAAGGCCAGCACGATCCACCAGGCAAAATATTGGGTCGCGTATTCGCCGGCTTCAGAAATGTTCGATTCGAACATGATGAAGATGACGCTCTGGGAGAATTCCTGCTGGTAAATGAAGAAGTAACCCAGGCTCGCCATGGAGCAGGCCCACAGTACCACGCCGATCAAGGCGGCAAGCAAGCGCGTACGGCGCGGGAACAGCAACATGGGCGCCAGCCACAGCGCACTCATGAAGAAGGCTTGGCGGAAACCACTGAAGCCAGACGTGCCGGTCAGTTGGATAAGAAGTTGGGTGATACCCGAGAAATACCAGAAAAACAGGAATAGCCAACCAAGGCCGGCCCAATCAAAGCCTTTCGCAGTCGTCGTGCTGCGTTTGAACATCGCCATCCAGCGCCCCATCAGAGAATGATTGTCGCGCACAGGCGCGCGACATCGGGCCGCTCAGGAAGTGAGCGGCATCGCGGAACGGGAGTATCAGGAGGGGAGTGTGAAAACTTTGTGAGTTTTCTGTAGGTATTACCTTACCAGGCGCTCAGGCGCGGTTTCAGCAGAGGGCTGGCTTGCTATCCGCGGGCTGGTCAAGCCGGGCTTGAAGGTATGAGCGCAGACGCAGGACTTCCTGTTGCAACTGATCGCGCTCGTCTTTCAACTGGCGCAGTTCATCGCGACGGAGGGTGACGTAGAGGGTCTGTGGCGGGCGGGTCATCTGTGTTGTGCTCATTGCTTACCTCGCAAATAGCCGGTAGATCGCGGCATCGGAACCCTTGAATCGCGGTTCTCGTCACCAGTCGGGAGCAAGTTTGAATTCTTTTTGCGGGCAAGGGAACTTTTTTATTTTTGGTGGTCGTGTGACTTTTTGCGGGCTGATGGTGAAACGATGGCAACTTTTTTGTCATGAAACTACACGGATCCGCTCTGGACTAACCCTCATTAGCCTCATTGCGCTATAAACTATGTCACACATTTTTTAGTAGTTAGGAGCATCAGCACATGCAACTGGGGATTATCGGACTAGGCCGCATGGGCGGTAACATTGCGCGGCGCCTGATGCTCAATGGGCATACCACCGTTGTATACGACCGTAACGAAGCCTTCGTCAAAGGCTTGAGCGAGGAGGGCGCTACCGGCGTCGCCGACTTGAAAGCCCTGGTGGCCGGCCTGCAAAAGCCCCGCGCCGTCTGGGTCATGTTGCCGGCAGGCGCGCCTACCGAAGACACCATCAATGCGCTCAGCGAACTGCTGGAAGACGGCGATGTGATCATCGACGGCGGCAACACCAACTATAAGGACGACGTGCGTCGCGGCAAGGCCCTGGCGGAAAAGGGCCTGCACTACGTCGACGTCGGCACTTCGGGTGGCGTCTGGGGGCTGGAGCGTGGCTACTGCATGATGATCGGTGGCGATGTCGAGACCGTGCAGCGCCTGGACCCGATCTTCAAGAGCCTGGCGCCGGGCCTGGGCAACATTCCGCGCACCAAGGACCGTTCGGCCTCTGCCGACCCGCGTGCCGAGCATGGCTACATTCATGCCGGCCCTGCGGGTTCGGGGCACTTCGTCAAGATGATCCACAACGGCATCGAGTACGGGATGATGCAGGCGTTTGCCGAAGGTTTTGACATCCTCAAGACCAAGAACTCGGAAAACCTGCCAGAAGACCAGCGCTTTGACCTCAACGTTGCCGATATCGCCGAAGTCTGGCGCCGTGGCAGCGTGGTGTCGTCCTGGCTGCTGGACCTGACCGCCGATGCCCTGGCCACCGACCCGAAACTCGACGGCTACTCTGGCTCCGTAGCCGACAGTGGTGAAGGCCGCTGGACCATTGAAGCGGCGATGGAGCAGGCGGTGCCGGTGCCGGTGTTGTCGACTTCGCTGTTCGCGCGTTTCCGTTCCCGCCAGCAGAGCACCTACGGTGACAAAATGCTGTCTGCCATGCGCTTCGGCTTTGGCGGCCATGTGGAGACTTCCAAAAAATGACCGCTACCGGCAAGAAACCCAAGGCCGAACCTGCACCACCGACTACCCTGTTTCTGTTTGGCGCCCATGGCGACCTGGTCAAGCGCCTGCTTATGCCGGCGCTGTACAACCTGAGCCGTGATGGCCTGCTGGGAGATGGCCTGCGTATTGTGGGCGTTGATCACAACGCCATCAGTGACGCGGACTTCGCCAAGAAGCTTGAGGACTTCATTCGTACCGAGGCCGCCAACAAGGTCAGGGGTAGCGCTGAAAATGCCCTCGACCCTGCGCTGTGGGCGCAATTGGCCAAGGGCATCAGCTACGTTGAGGGCGATTTCCTCGACGACAGCACCTATGCCGATATCGCGCAGAAGATTGCCGACAGCGGCACCGGCAACGCAGTGTTCTACCTGGCGACCGCACCGCGCTTCTTCAGTGAAGTGGTGCAGCGCCTGGGCAGTGCCGGGTTGCTGAATGAGACGGACGAGGGCTTTCGCCGCGTGGTCATCGAGAAGCCGTTTGGTTCCGACCTGGCCACCGCCGAGGCGCTGAACGCCTGCCTGCTCAAGGTGATGAGCGAGAAGCAGATCTATCGCATCGACCATTACCTGGGCAAGGAAACGGTGCAGAACATCCTGATCAGCCGTTTCTCCAACGTGCTGTTCGAAGCGTTCTGGAACAACCACTACATCGACCATGTGCAAATCACCGCGGCTGAAACGGTCGGCGTGGAAACCCGGGGCAATTTCTTCGAGAAGACCGGGACACTACGGGACATGGTGCCCAACCACCTGTTCCAGTTGCTGGCGATGGTCGCCATGGAGCCGCCGGCAGCCTTTGGCGCCGACGCAGTGCGCGGCGAGAAGGCCAAGGTGGTCGGTGCGATCCGCCCCTGGTCCCTGGAAGATGCCCGGGCCAATTCGGTTCGCGGCCAGTACACCGCGGGCGAAATCGCTGGCAAGTCGCTGCCCGGCTACCGCGAAGAAGCCAACGTCGCGCCCGACAGCAGCACTGAGACCTTCGTCGCCCTCAAGGTGATGATCGATAACTGGCGCTGGGTCGGTGTGCCGTTCTATCTGCGTACCGGCAAGCGCATGAGCATTCGCGACACTGAGATCGTGATTTGCTTCAAGCACGCGCCCTATGCGCAGTTCCGCGATACCGAGGTCGATGAACTCAAGCCAACCTACCTGAAAATCCAGATCCAGCCGAACGAAGGCATGTGGTTCGACCTGCTGGCCAAGAAGCCTGGGCCGACCCTGGAGATGGCCAATATCGAGTTGGGCTTTGACTACAAGGATTTCTTCGAGATGCAACCGTCGACGGGGTACGAAACCCTGATCTACGACTGCATGACCGGTGACCAGACCTTGTTCCAGCGTGCCGACAACATCGAGAACGGCTGGCGTGCCGTGCAGCCGTTCCTCGATGCCTGGAAGGAAGATGACGGTATCCAGGCCTACAAGGCCGGTGAAGATGGCCCGGCGGCGGCCGACGCGCTGCTGGCCCGTGATGGCCGCACCTGGCACAGCCTCGGATGAGTGACGCGACGATACATCCCATCCGATTTGTCCTCAGTGATGTGGACGGGACCTTATTGCATCCCGACCACAGCCTCAGCCAGCGCACCGCCGATGCGATTCGTGCAATGCGTGAGGCCGGGGTGCTTTTCAGCCTGGCCAGCGGGCGTCCGCCCAAGGCTATGCGGCATCTGATCGAGACGTTTGGCATCGATGTGCCAGTGGCCGGGTTCAATGGCGGTACGTTGGTCAACCCGGATGGCAGCATCCTGGTTGCTCACCATCTGCCTGCGGAGGCGGCACTGGTCACCCTGGCGCTGTTTTCGGCTGAGCCGGACGTGGAAGTCTGGGTGTTTGCCGATGGCGACTGGCTACGCCGTGATCCGCCGGGGCCTATGGTGCAGCGCGAAGCCGATGGCTTGGGCTATGGACCGGTGGTGGTGGAGAGTTTCGAGCCTTACCTGGATCGCGTCGACAAGATCGTCGCCGCCAGTAACAACACGCAGTTGTTGGTGGAACTGGAGGCGCAATTGCAGCCGAAGGTTAAAGGGTTGGCTCAGGTGTCGCGTTCGCAGCCGGTGTACCTGGACGTGACCGCGATGCTGGCCAACAAAGGCGAAGCCCTGAGAACCCTGGCCGAGCACCTTGGTGTGCCGCTGGAGCAGACGGCCGCCATCGGTGATGGCGGCAATGATCCGGCGATGTTTCATGTGGCGGGATTATCGATTGCGATGGGGCAGGCGGAAGAAACCGTCAAGCGCCAGGCCAGTGTGGTTACTGGCAGTAATATCGAGGACGGCGCTGCGCAGGCGTTCGAGCGGTTTATTCTCGCGGAACGTTAAACCCGGAAGTTTCACCGCACAACTCCCAGTCCGTGTTTCGCACGGGCTGGAAGTTGCTGTATTGAATTACTTCGGCATTGCCCAGTGCTGCAACTGATAGCCATCTTTGTCGAGTTCGGCGCGGGCCTGCAACAACAGGTCTTCAAGTTGAGCTGGATCGGTATAGGTCGTCGATGACAGCTGTTTGCTACCGATACGGGTATTGGTACGGTCGATGACACTCAAGCTCAGGGCGCCATTGCCATCGTGCCAGGCCACGCACTGGAAGGGCTGGAAAGCACGGTCTGCAATCAAAAGAGCTTCGTTGATGCGCAGCGGAGCGTTCATTTGGGTCTTCTCTCTGTATGCCCATTCAAGTGAGTACCGGCGGTTGGGCGGACCGTGCGGTGGGTTACTTGTACTGATGCACGATGGTGGGGTGCGGGTCACATGCTAGAGCAAGAATTTTTAACTTTCCCTGATTAACGTCATGTAAGCGGCTGTTTTGAAAGCTGAATGAAAGTTTCGACGGCCGACAACTTGTCCAGCTACATGGCTTTTTGCCCGCACTTATAGCGAAATAGTACAAGACCGGCGTCAAGATCTTGCTAGGGTTAGCTTCAGGCACCACAAACTGTTGTTTCTAAATAACTTTAATAATCTTGGCGCCAAGGAACAGTCATGCTTGTGACACCCGTCCAACGCCGCTTGCTGGTGGTCGACCCCTGTGACGACTGTCATGGGTTATTGCCCGGCTTACGCACCGCCGGTTGGGAAGTGGACAGCTGTGCATTGGAGGCGGTGGGTGATCGCTCCTGCGATGTGGGCCTGCTGCGCTTGCAGCCCTACCATCTGGGGCGCCCTGAAGCGGTAAAAGAGTTAATTGGCCGCAGTGGTACCGAGTGGATTGCCGTCCTTAGCCAGGATGTACTGCGCCTGCAGAACGTCGGTGATTTTGTCTGCGAATGGTTCTTCGACTTCCACACCTTGCCGTTCGACGTGTCCCGGGTCCAGGTGACCATCGGGCGTGCGTTTGGCATGGCGCGCCTGCGTGGCAAGGGCCACGCCCCGGTGGATGAGCCCCACGAATTGTTGGGCGACAGTCGCCCCATCCGCGAACTGCGCAAATTATTGGCCAAGTTGGCGCCTACGGAGTCGCCCGTATTAATCCGTGGCGACAGCGGTACCGGCAAAGAGTTGGTGGCCAAAACGTTGCACCGCCAATCCCAACGGCATGCCAAGCCGTTTGTTGCGATCAATTGTGGCGCCATCCCTGAACATCTGATCCAGTCCGAACTGTTCGGCCACGAAAAAGGTGCGTTCACGGGTGCTCATCAGCGCAAGGTAGGGCGCATCGAAGCCGCGAACGGCGGCACTTTGTTCCTGGATGAAATCGGTGATTTACCGATGGAACTGCAAGCCAACCTGTTGCGTTTCCTACAGGAAAAGCACATCGAACGCGTTGGCGGCAGCCAGCCGATACCAGTGGATGTGCGGGTGTTGGCGGCGACCCATGTCGACTTGGAAGCTGCAGTGGAGAAGGGCGCCTTTCGCGAAGACCTGTATTACCGCCTGAATGTCCTGCAAGTGGTCACTGCGCCCTTGCGCGAGCGTCATGGCGACGTGGCAATGCTGGCCAACCACTTTTCACGCTTCTACAGCCAGGAAACAGGTCGCCGCCCGCGCAGTTTCAGTGAAGAGGCGCTGGTGGCGATGGGGCAACATCCGTGGCCGGGCAATGTGCGTGAACTGGCCAACCGCGTACGCCGTGGCCTGGTGTTGGCAGAGGGGCGCCAGATCGAAGCCGTTGATCTGGGGTTGCAAGGCCAACCGGCAATCTCGCCGCCGATGGCTACACTGGAAGACTACAAGCACCGCGCCGAGCGCGAGGCGCTATGCGATGTGCTCAACCGGCACAGCGACAACCTGAGTGTCGCGGCCCGTGTGCTGGGGATTTCCCGGCCGACGTTCTACCGGTTGCTGCACAAACACCAGATCCGCTAGGGCGGGTAGTGGGAGGGAGCTTGCCGCCGATGAGGGAGTGTCAGTAAACACACCTATGACTGACCCACCGCCATCGGCGGCAAGCCCCCTCCCACACTTACAAGTGTTCGCATTTCAATCAAAAGTAATACGGGAATTTCAGGCTGAACGTAAAGTCCGGCGCATCATCGGTCATGCCGATCGCCAGGTTCGGCACGATAGTCAGGTTATCCGATGCGGCAATCGTCATGCCCACGTTGAAATAGCCCGCGTTGGCATCGCTGGAGATCACCGATTGCCAGTCGCGGCCTTCTGGCTTGAGCTTGCTCTTGCGTTGCACCAGGTCGGAAACCGAGAACGACATGCTCATCTTCTCATTCAGGGCAAACGCGACGCCGACACCGAACTGGAAGCTGTCACCCAGCCGCACTTTACCAGCGGTCTTCTGATTGATATCACTGCTGATGTCATCAAACGAGTCTTCAAAGTTGTGGGTATAAGACAGCGAACCAAACAGCACCGCCGGGTCGAAGGTCTTGACCAGGGAAATGCCCGGTGTGACCGACCATACCCCATTGCCCGTGGGCAGGCTTTCCGGCAAGTACAGGTTGTCGTTGTTGGGTTGCCTGACCAGCTTGATACCGAAGGGCTCTTTACCCGTAGGTGCCTTGACCCGTACAGACACCACCGCATCGGGTAACGTCGGCGTTTCGTCGAGGAACTTGTAGGCCACACCAAAGTTGACATCACCAATGGTCGGGTCGCGGGTCACGGAGCCTTCCGAGGTGGCGGTGGCATCGTTGCCGGCGCCGGCCGACTGGTAGGTTGAGTCGCGATAGACCACCGGTACGTTCAGGTCGAACTGCCAGCGGTTATCGACGTTGTAGCGTCCGGTCAGGTCCAGGGTCCAGCTATCGGACTTGATCCGGTCCAGGTTGATGTTGCCGAGGAAGATTGAGTCCAGCGCCAGGAAACCATTAAGGGTCAATTGGCGCGCGTCATAACGGGCATAGGTGATGCCGGTTTCAACGCTGAACTTGCCATTGCCGAAGAAGCCACTGGCCTCGTTGTACAGGTTGCTCACACTTTGCGCAGGGGCGGAGTCGTCCTTGAGGGATTGGCCGTAGGAACTGCCGCCACCGCCGGCGCCACCGGATGCCGCCGCAGCGCCGGTACCTGCGACGGTGGTGCCGCCGTTCTTGAAGTCGGCGGGGGACTTGGCCAGGCGTTTGGGCGCGGGCGTTGCCGGTTGATCTTCCACCTGGCGCACGCGTTGCTCCAGCACGGCCAAGGCTTTTTGTTGCACGTCATAGCGTTGCTTGAGTTCCAGCAGTTCCTTCTTCAGGGTTTCGATATCGGCATCTGGCGCGGCATACAGCAGGGATGCGGGCAAGAGCGTACTTAAACAAACCACCGCACGTAGCGATAACGATCGATGCATGAAATAAGCCGTCCTTTTCTAATGCGAAAGTGTCGAAGGGTCAGCGTAGTTCAATAACCGAGTGTGCGTAGGCCTTTGAGCTGATCCAAGTTGCAGTTCAACGCGGCGTTGTCCAAGCCGTTATTGTTCATCACAACGTTGATCTGAGTGATATTTCTGACAAGGTTGGTATTGCCGGTCAGCACCGTACCTTGCAGCACGTTGCCGCCGCCGATCTGTTGCAGGCTATTGCCTTGGTTGTGGTTAGCCTGGATCGCCATCTGCACACCGCCGTTGTTGGCCGATACGCTCACACGGCCCGCCGCGCTGTCGCCGGTCACGGTGCCGCCAGCCATCAGCACATGCCCGGACTGAACGTTATTAGCGGGGGCAACGCCATTCTCGACGTTGATGCCGACGTTGTTGTAGGCGGTGTTGCCATCGCCGGCCGTGCGCACGCTTTGAGTCACGCCCTGGCCGCTGCCGAGGCCGGCACCACCGACTACATTGCCGGTGCCAGTGTTTGGCGGCGTGCCGGTGCCTGTCGAGCCGGTGGTTTGCACATAGAATTGCGGGGTGATGGTGGTTTTGTCGATCTGCATGTTGGCCGTGCCGGTGATGCTGTCACCGACCGCATTGGTCCAGGTGCTGCTCATGACAATGCCGAAGCTGATGATACGTCCCGGCATTACATACCGGCCGCGCAGCTCGGCCATCTCCGAATCCTTGAGTTCGATCGGCTTGAACCCCGATGAGGCATAAACGGGCATTGAGGCTGCCAGACACAATGCCGTCAGCCAACGGGAAGTGTTCATCTGCTGCTCCTGGGGCGTCCTGCCCCTTATTGCGCTTCTAGAAGAAGTCGCTCTGGATAAAACCGAAATCCATCAGCTCGGCATCGCCTACGGGCCTGAACTCATTCATCTGGCTCTTGGCGGTCAGCGGCATGGGCGGGTCGAGCAAGACGTTGGTCTTGTCGTAACCTTCACCCAGTACGGCGAACACAATGCCATTCCAACCTTTGACAAAATCGTCACGCGAGTAGCGCTTGTGGCCCAGCACGGGGTCGCCGATATACACCCAGTCCTTGTCGGCCCGCTGCAGCACCACGAAGTGCTTGTAGCCACGGATCTCCAGCAGCACCACCACGGGGATTTTCACGGTCACCAGGGTGTCTGGCGCGATCTTGTAGCCCCGGGCACGCATGCCGATGCTTTCGAGGTAGCGCTTCATGTCCAGCATGGAAAAGCCCTGGGTTCGTACCAGGTCCTGATCGGCAGTGACCAGCATGCCTTTGATGAGGTGTTCTTCGTCGACATCCAGCCAATAGGCCTGGCGCAGGATAGTGGCGAGTGCCGCAGCACCGCAGCTGAAATCGGTTTTCTGTTCCACCAGGTTGGCGAACCGGCGCTCACGAATACTCTCGACCTTCTTGAAGATCACCGCACCGCCGGGCATGGCGGAGATCGCCATGGTGCCTGCCCAGGTCGTGCCGGTGAGCAACATCAAGAGGGTGAGGGTCGCGAGGCGCATGATCGAATGACCTGTTGGACACTGGAATAAAAAAGGGCCTTGTTGCCAAGGCCCCGTTGGATCAGAAGCGTGAGCAGACGCTGCAGCCTTGGCCGATCGCCAGGCTGTTGCTGCCTTGGTTGCCTGAACCCGATTGCAGGTTCACGCCGACGTTGCCGGAGTTGCGGTTAACCGAGTTGTCCAGGCTTGCGTTGTTGGACACGTATTGAGGCTTGCCGCCATAACCATGGCTGCTGGCGGCTGCGTTGAGGTAGCTGTTGTTGAGCGAATTTTGCTCGGTGTTGGAGGCCGCTGCGATGTTCTTGCCATCGGCCGTAGTGATTGCGAGGTTGTTTTTACCCTGGTTGCCTTGCCCGGCCTGGCCGTTGTAACCCACGTTGCCGGAGTTCCCAGTGATGGAGCCGTCCAGGGAGGCGTTATTTTGCGTGCCTTTGTTGACGAAGTTGTTGCCCGCACTGCCTTGATCCACATCGATCACCGCAAACACCGTGGCAAAGTCGCCTTTGGCACTGGAGATGGCACCAGCGTTGTCGGCCTGGTTGCCGGAACCCGACTGCGCATTCACCCCGACGTTACCGCTGTTGCTGTTGACCGAGTTATCGGCCGAGGCGTTGTTTTCGGTGTTGGTGTCGTCGAATTTGTTGTGTTCGCTTTTTTGTACATCAGTGACGACAGCAGCAACAGTACCGGTGGGTTGAGGGGTAGGGTGCCAGCCACCACCCGCTTGAGCAGCAGCAGCCATGAGCGCAGCGAGAGCGAAAACCAGTGGTTTCAGAGCCATTTGAGGTTTCATGGTGTTTCTCCTTGCTTCTAATTAGTTGGTTAAGTGTTGGTACGGTCTAACTAACGTCTACCAAGGGTTTACTTGATAGTGATGCCCAGGGTGTTAGCCACTCGGTTCCCCACCCCGGCACTCTGGTTCACCTGAATCACTCCTCGGCTGCCGGTGAAGGCCTGGTCGCTGGTAACGACCTGGCGGCTGCCAGTGGTGGAGGTGAGCCCTGAGTCGGTTGCCAGCGTCGTCGTGTTCTGTTGCAACAGGACGCTGTCATCGATGCTTTGCGGGCCAGGGTTGAGGCTGATCCGCACGGCATTGACTGATTGGTTATTGGCCCCGGCCGACTGGTTGATGCCCAGTACACCGTTGCCATTGGTAAAAGAGCTGCCCTGGATCGCCGCCTTGGCGTTCAGGGACGGGTCGACCTTGCCATTGAGGTTCTGGATGTCGACGTTGGTGGCTTGGCCACCGAGCGCAACGGCGCGGCTGTTGGACATTTGTTGCTGGTTGCCGGCCGCCTGATTGATCGACAGCACACCTTCGTACTGCTGGCCGCTGTTGTTGACCACGGCGGTGTTGTCGGCCATGGCCGAGGCGCTGCCCAGCAGGGCGAACAGCAACAGGGCGCGATTCATCACTTGCCCCCCATCATGTTGCCGAGGTTGTTCAAGGGCGCCATGCCGCGCTGGATCGAGTCGCTGATTTGCCCGCCCATGCTGCTGCCCGCACCGTGGCTGGCCGCTGCGCCCGTGCCCAGTGTCGACATGCTGTTTTGGGTGGCGCCCAGGCCGGACAAGCTGCCATTGGGCTGGATAGAGCGAGCGAGGCTGGAGCCGCTGCTGATGCCGCCAATGTCCACGTCGCTGAGTTCACCCGACATGGCGTTGATGATCTCTTTGCTCGGATTGGCGTTGGCGGTGGTGGGGTAGGGGTCAGGGCCGAAAGAGGCACGCCCATACATGTGTGCTTGAACGTTACGTCCCGTCACGATGACGCCGTCACCCGCATAGCTCGCAATGCTGATGCCGGCACTGAGTGCGCAGCTGACCAGCAGTACGTTCAGAGATGCGTGTGTGAGTGTGTTCACGGCGACGTTCCTTATTCTTCACGCTGACCCTAAACAGCGTTGTCAGAGAAAGAGCAGAAGCCGTGCCGCTTTTTGTTTGTTGTTTTTATTCAATAGGTTGGCGATAAAGCAAGGCAAAGTGATGGCGATGCTGTTTCATCGTTGAAACGGTCCCCCGGGCTTGAGATATGCCCATCCTCGTCTTCGCGCTGTCTCAGCGATGTAACACCACCCATGACAATACGGTGAAACCCCACGAGGCGGGCGATTCAGGCGAGGCAGGTGTTTCAAAAATGGACACAACGGGCGCGAGCGCACCCGCTCTTGCCGCAATACTCAGCCCTTGGGCGCTTTGCGCGGGATGGAATTGAGTACGGGGCTGCCGTCCTGGTTCTGGGTCAGGTAGACCGGCAGCACCTTGGGCAGGGAGGGGACGAGGTTGCTGACCTCGCTGATGTTGTAGATACCGCCGATGCGAATCGCGCCGGTACTGGCGTCTGCGAGCATGACCGGTTTTTTCAGGTAGCGGTTGATCAGCGGCAGAGCGTCCGTCAGCGTCAGGTTATCGAGCACCAGCTTGCCCTGGCGCCATGCCAGCGCGGTGTCATCGGGTTTGATGGCGGCGACGTGTGGGGTGGCTTCACCTTGACGAAAGCTGGCCTGCATACCTGGGCTCAGCGGCACACTGGCGTGCACCCCGTCGCTGGAAATCTGCACCGAGCCCTCAAGCAATATCACCCGCACTTGCTCTTCATATTCCCAGACGTTGAACTGGGTACCTGTGACCCGTACCTGGCCTTCACCGGCCCGCACGATAAATGGGTGGTCGCGATCATGGCTGACCTTGAAAAACGCTTCGCCCTTTTTCAAGGTCACCCGGCGCTGGTTCTTGTATTGGCTGTAGACCAACTCGGTGCCCAGGTTCATCTCCACTTGGCTGCCATCGCCGAGCGTGACCTTAGTCAGGCCATCGGCCGCTTCGAAATGCTCATAGGAGCTAGGCAACCAGCCCGCCTCCCAGCCAGTAAGGGCGGCAAGCGGCAATGCCACGAGGCAGACCGCTGCGGCTACCGCGTAAGTGCGCAACCGGCTGCGCGGCTTGAACGGCACCACGGCAGGGGCGGATTCGTTGCGGGGCAGATGATCGGCCACGTCCCAGATTTCCAACATGGCCGTATATTCGAAGGCGTGCAGCGGATGGGCGTCGTGCCATTGCACAAAAGCCTGACGTTCGCCCGCCGTGCAATCACTGGCGTGCAGGCGCATGCACCAATGCGCTGCGGCGTCGGTAATAGCGTCATATTCGGCTTCTGAAAGGGGCTTTTCGCTCATTAACTCATCCTGATTTCCCACATTCTAACCTCCCAATGCCGATGGCGAGAACCGCCATCATGGCGATTGCACATCAATTGGAACTTATTCTTATTGGGTACTACCTAAAATCCCAGGACAAGTGTCCGTAATCCCCTCAATGGAGTACGAATATGTTGAAGAAAACCTTAGTCGCCCTGTGTGCAACCACCGCGCTGCTCAGCGCCGGCGCCGCCCTGGCCGATAAGCCAGGTGCGGGCTGGATCACCATCGAAAAGGCCATCGAGGTGGCGAAGACCAAGGCCGGGTACATCGAGGTCTACGCGGCGGAAGCCGACAATGACGGCTACTGGGAAGTCAAAGGGCGAAAATCCGACGGCATCGTTTATGAAGCTCGAATCGACGGCGCTTCTGGCAATGTCCTGCGCGATCAGAAAGACTGACGCCACCCGGGGGCCGGTTCAGGCCCCCGGATCCAGCAGACGCCCAAGATGGGTAATCAGGTAGGTGACTGAGTCGGCGTTGGCCAAGATTGTGTCGATGCGTTTATCGGGGTCATTCATGAAAATCTGTCGGGCGTTATCAAGGTCCTTGGCACCCGTGGTGTTGAGGACTTTTTGTTTGACGTGATAGGTAGCGGTTTCAGCGCCGAAGTCTGCCCATTTCGACTCTAGATCATCCCAGGTCTTGAACAGCATCGTGGCGGGGGTCAGCATCGACAGAGCTGTCTTGTGCAAATCTTCCAGAGTGGTTTTCATCAACTGAGCACCCGGCTTGTTCGCGTCAATCAGGTCAGAGAAAGGCCGCATGCTGTCGAGGTACGCGATGTCTTCGGTGCGGAATTTCAAGTGCGTCAATTCATGAATCAACACGCTACCCCTGGCGTGTGCGGATATGTCGAAGGGTGTGGTCAAACGATTCTGGTAATCATCCATGGCTGGATCAAAGAAACGATTGAGTAAATACAGCTTGCGTTCGCGGTCTTCGGATATGACAAAGGCATATTCCTGCGCGCCCCCCACGCGACTGGTCCCACTGACAAAACGTTTTGAGTCGGGGCCAGTTAAAGTGGCATCACTCAATTCAGCAAGTATTCCATCAACCATTTTTTCGGTTCTATCGAGCTGATCAGAGGTGAGGCTGATGACACCGAACATTTCGCCCAAAAGCTTACCGACCCGGCTATTGGGATCCAGCAGGTTTGAAAAATGAGCAATATTGCGCTTGCAATTGACGGTGTAGTAAGTCGCTACATTCAACGCTTCATTGATCACTTGGGCCTTCCAGCTGGACAATGCGGCAATCTGTCTTATGCCGGTGGCCTCTATATTGATTGCCAGGCGTTCGTCGCTTCGCGTTCTATAGCGCGACAGGGCTTTGCCAAAACGCGGGTTATGACGACTGAGGTCCAGTACCCAGGCGCCCTGTGCATTGCGACCGATATACGGCCCGGTGTGCTCGTTGTTGCCCAGGCGCCAACGTTGTGCGGTTCGCTTGACTGAATAAACTTTACCGCCCAGTGGCACGTAGTCCTTCAAGCTCTTCTTATCGCAATAAACATGGTTGATGGGGCATTTCTCCAGGTCCTTCAGGGCAATGTCGTGATCTTCGAAAGGCTGCAACTGCGTACGCGACGCCGCCGTGACATGCAGGCTGGCCAGGCTTGTGGCGGTAGGCAGTGTTTCGTCCTCAAGCTCGGCCAGCGGTACTTCCTTTTCCGTGGGCGGTGGTTCCGCGCAGCCTTCAAGTTCCGTACGCAGTGAGGCTAATTCAGCCACACCAGAGATGAAATCTTTCAGTGCTGGCGTCCATTCATGCAACTGCAGTGCCTCAGCCGAGCGCTTGAACAAGCGGTAGCTACGCCACACAACCAGCGGATAGGCCAGTTTCCCAGCCATAAATTCCACGGCCTTGGGAATGTCATCACCCAACAGGTCGACCGCTTTGTTCCATAGCATCTGGGCGTCTTTCTCGAACTGGCCGGCAAACATCTTGAGCAGCATCTGCGTATTGTCATTAAACAGGTCGTGCAGGGCATTGCCGCTTATGGCGGGCGAGGCCAGACGGATGTCGGTGGAGGGGCGGCGGTTGTTTTTCAACAAGTTCCGGTACGTGGCCTGATGCGGTGCCTCCAGGTGGTTCAAGGTCCACTCCTGGAGTTCTCCCGGCCGTTCCAATTCATCGAGCAATGCTTGCTCGTTCGCATATTCCTTGAACACATGGTTTTTGCTATAGGGCGCGTGCAGTACCAAAGGGCCGACGCTCTGGGTTTTCGGGCCTATCAAGTACATGCCCAAGGCCTTGACGGCCGCGGCGCCCTTGGTGGCAATCAATGCCAGGGAGCGAATAATGGCCGACGCACCGGTAAGCATCCCGCGCGCCAGGGCGTCGGGCATGTTGAAGACCTGTTGGACCATACCCAGCGCCCGTGTTGAAAGTCGTTCTCGCAGCTTTTGCTCATGGGCGTATTGCAGGGTTTGCCAGGGCAATTGCCGACAAAACAGGTCGCGCCGTTTTCGCCCTCCCTGCGTCTGAGGGTTGAGCTGGTCTTGCAGGAGCTTCTGGTAGTGGGTTTTCAGATCCAGTTGCCGGACCATCTGGATCACCGCACTCGCATCCAACGTGGCCGGCAGGGGCGTGGCCGTTCGAGAGCGTGGGCGGATGTTCTCGGCGTCCAGATCTGGCCAATGGCGCAAGGCAAACTCGGTCAGGCTGTAGACATGAACGTCGAGGGCCGGGTGTGCGGGGATCAGTACGTCATCCGGGTCGATGTGCTGCCCGGGGAACCGTGCCTGTAGCAACGCTAAAAGTGCGGTGCTCGTATGCTTGCGGATCGGCGTTATTCCATGCAGGTAGTCTTTTTCGTCCGGGGCGCTGTTGCGGTACTGCTCAAGCAGTTCTACCTGGTGGATCTGCGCCTGGGCCGACGCCATGCCCAACCAGGCGGGTAGGGCCTGCTGGTTGATCATCGCACCGGCCACCGTAATGGCCCGTGCCAGGTTGGTGGGCGCAGCCTGTGCCAATACCGTATCCAGTCGGTCTTGCAGCGCCCGTGCGGGCAACCTCATGGAAAGCAGGCGATCAACGCCGTCCATGACGTAGTCACTGTAGGTTTGCAGGCGATTGTTCAACACGTTGTCATCAATGCGTTGCAAGGGGCCCAGTCGATACACCTGGTGGGGCACACGCAGGGAGGCCAACAGGTTTTCCAGCAGGCTCAAGCGCCTGATCGGGTGCGCCAGACGCTGTGTCATCTCTTCGCGCAGGGCTGTTATCGAGGTAAAGACCTCGTGGCCGTGGCGCGGCGTCCACAGTACGACATGACCCGAGCGCTCGGGGTCGATACCACCGCGTTCCGTCAATAAAAACGTATTGGCAAGGGGCTGCACTTTCTCGGGTGTACCCGTGGCCAGTGTTAACGCATAGGCATCGGGTAGAAAGCCGTTGATACCATGACGAGTCAAGCGCGTCAGGCTTTCGGCGCGCAGCACGGCGTCAAGGATTTGCTGGCTACGCGGCGCCAGGGTGTTGTCCAGCAGCCTCAATTCAGCTTCGCTGCGCAAACCCATGAGCATCGAATGGGCATGTTTGTCGCGGCTGTTGGCAAGAAACAGGACCGGCAAGTCGCGCATCGAGTGTTTGGCGAAAACCAGCAGTACTTGCTCGATTACGTTGTTAAAAGTGTTCAGGGTCATGCTGTGCAATTTAAGCGCGATGCCCGGGTCGGGTTGGCTGTAGAACCAAGTCCGGGACGAGGCCGCAACCGGCGAGGCCTCGAGGCTCAAACGTTCGATGAAGTGCTCAACCATGCTCAGGGACGATACCGGTGGGCGTTCTTCACGCTCTTGAGCCTGGGTGGCGTAGGTGTTGATAAACACCTCATGGGCCTTGAGGTCCTGTTGCTGTTTTTGCAGTTCAGTATTCAATGCCAGCGCGACCATGCTGCGTAAGGTCGGATGCTTTTGGCGTTCTGCGGCAAGTGCCTCCTCTGCGGTCTCAAGGCGTTGAAGGTGGAGCTTGGCACGCTCTGCCTTCACCGTAGAGGGGCGGTCGTTGCCACTGGTGACGGGGTGGACAGTCCAGCGCCCGCCTGTATCCAGTGTCGTCAGGCGGTGGTCGAGCATCATGCGTATGTCCAGGGCGTAGTCAAGCAACGCCGCCAGGTCCACTTGGCCATCGCTGCGGCGGTAGAGCTCCAGCGCGTGGTTCATATTACTGGTCTGCTTGAGCGCAATGTCTTCGACCATGCTGGTGAAAATCCCGGCCGTGGCAGGCTCTACGGCGATGTTAATCTGGTCGAGACCGATAAACGTGTTGCGCTCATCCAAGGACAGAAAATTGAGCAGCTCATCTTCGTGTCCTGCGCTCTTGAGCATGCTCAATAACGTGTCTTTCAGATCATCCAGGTCTTCGACCACCTTTAAACCGCGCGTTTGCGTGTAAAGGTAAGCGTGTGTCTCGCTGAGCGCCAAAGTGCCGGCCAGCTCCACATAATGTTGGTAGGGCGCGTACAGGCGTACCTTTTCCACGCTCAGGTTGCGGGCATATGTGCGGCGAGTGGTCTGATCACTGAGGAACATGGCCTGGAGCATATGGCTTTCGTCGGCACTGATGATGGTTTGCTGGCGTTTGAGCAGGATATCGACGCGAAACTTATCTGCCATGACCTGCGCGAAAAGGTTCAGGCGTGAGGTCCCGCTATTTGTATCCTCGTTCCAGTACGTTTGCAGCAGGCTGTCCAGTAGCCTTGAAAGTATGTTGGAGATTTGTTGGATCAGCATTTCCCAGTTCAGACGGTCTTGTTCAAGCTGGGCTGGGGTGAAAGCCGTTGTGTCACGTTTCGGGTTGACGAATTCGCGGGTTTGTTCTTTGGGCCAGGCATGTTTCACATAGAACTGCAGCAGCGCTTCGCTTAAAGGTAATGAAGCGACCCAGCGACGAGGGCCACCTGCCGTCTCTTGGGTAAAACAGTTCACCCGGGTGTCGCGTTGGTCCAGGCCGGGGAAGTGAGCGCGCGCCATGATGCCCAGCAGTGTGCCAAGCATGTCGGGCAAGGTAGGGATTTTTTGCAGTTGCTCCAGCATCGCCTGTACGTTGGCTTGTTGGCAGGCCTGGAGGGTCTGCTCCTGGTCCTCTTGCACGGAGCCCTCGACGATCTCGCTGGTGAGCGTTATGGCGGTGCCGATGGGTAACACATTGCGTTGCGCAATCGATTGGAAGCTCAGCAACTCAACGCGCTGTAGCGGGTCCGCCAACTGCTCGCCAAGCTCGGTGAGCAGCGTGGTGTGATCTTCAGCGACCTGTATGCCGCCATAAGGGGTGTACAGCAGGGCCTTGCAACCGTCCGGGCTGGGGCTCATCACGAAAGCGCCGGCGAGAACTATCGCCGGTTGCCCTGCAACGTTGATCAGCAGCTTTTCCACGCTCATAGGATGTGTGTGCACCTGGGGGGCGCGTCGGGCGGCGTCGGTGGCGTAATACCGGGTGTGCAACCACTCCAGGTCCTTGACGGTGAGCCCCAGCGCACGTTCGCGCTCGCTCGGTGTTTTTCGGCTGTTGGACAGCAGGAACTCGTCGAAAAAATACGGCGGGGTTACGCGGACCATCGTCTGTCTCCATTGTGCTTGGGGAATGACAGGCTAAATTCGCGTCCAGGGTGAGCAGGGGTAAATAATCAGCCCCTGTGCAAGTTGACATCAGGCGCCGGGCGTGGTGTTTAATCGACGGTCTGGATGTTCATTCGTTGCCCCCTCCAATCATAAAAACGGAGCTTCAAATGTCTGCGCAGTCTCCGACAGTTGCCACGGCTTGCACCTCAATCGGCTTCACCGAGCTGGTGACATTGCTAGAACAGGTTTTTGTGAGGCACGGTACCTCGCCAGAGGTAGCCGCTGTCCTGGCGCATAATTGCGCGAGTGCCGAACGCGATGGTGCTCATAGCCATGGTGTGTTTCGTATTCCCGGGTATGTGTCCACGCTCAACAGCGGCTGGGTGAACGGCCGGGCGGTGCCGGTAGTGGAGGACGTGGCCACAGGTTTCGTGCGCGTCGATGCCAGCAATGGTTTTGCCCAACCGGCCTTGGCGGCCGCGCGTTCATTGCTGGTGGCCAAAGCGCGTAGCGCCGGGATTGCGCTATTGGCCATCCATAACTCCCACCACTTTGCCGCGCTGTGGCCGGATGTCGAACCCTTCGCCGAAGAAGGCCTGGTGGCACTGAGTGTGGTCAACAGCATGACCTGCGTAGTGCCCCATGGTGCGGACCGGCCGCTGTTCGGCACCAACCCGATTGCATTTGCGGCGCCACGGGCAGACGGCGCGCCGATAGTGTTCGACCTCGCGACCAGCGCCATCGCCCATGGCGATGTGCAGATCGCTGCGCACGAAGGCAAGCGCCTGCCGCCGGGCATGGGCGTCGACAGCCTGGGCCAGCCGACTCAAGACCCCAAAGCCATTCTGGAGGGCGGGGCGCTGTTACCGTTTGGTGGCCACAAGGGCTCGGCGTTGTCGATGATGGTCGAGTTATTGGCAGCAGCGCTTACCGGTGGCAACTTCTCGTTTGAATTCAATTGGTCGGATCATCCTGGGGCCCGCACGCCTTGGACGGGCCAATTACTGATCCTGATCGACCCGAGTAAAACTGCTGGGCAAAACTTTGCCGAGCGCAGCCAGGAGTTGGTGCGGCAGATGCATGCGGCGGGGTTACGGCGGTTGCCGGGGGATCGGCGCCATCGCACACGGGCGAAGTCGCAAGAGACAGGTATTGAGATGCAGATGAAGGTGCTTCGGCAATTGCAGGAAATGGCCGCAGGCTAGTCAAATGGGGGGCGCGCCAGCGGCGCAGCCCCCCATGGCTCAACTGCGACGACCGAGCAACAGGCCGACAACCAGGCCAAAGCCTGCGGAGATGGCCACGGTCTGCCACGGGTGGCCACCGATGTAGGTTTCAGTGGCATCCACCACGGGCTTGCTGCGTTCGCGCACGCTGGACACTGAGTCCAGGGCTTGCTTGAGCTTGATGGCGACCTGCTCGCGCAGGGTTTCACCTTCCTCACCCACGAGGGAGGCGCTGCTTTTGAGCAGTTTGTCCGATTCCTCGATCAGCGCGGTCAATTCGCTGAAGGCTTGGTCCTTGATTTGATCTTCGACAGCTTGGGCGGCGGTTTTGCGGGCCATTGGGTGACTCCTTGCAGGTGAATGTGACAGTGAACAATGGAGTATTGGGCAGCGGCAAAAGTTGCAGTTTTTTTCCCGGGTCGATCATCTGAGGCAAAATCCGAATCGGGAACTTTAGACCTACAGTGTAAGATGTCGCCTATTTGTGTAGCAGGTAATTCAACATGAGCTTCAATCTCGCCAACAAGACCCTCGCCGAACGCGCCGAGCTGGAAGATGAAAAGTCCCGCCTCTACGACCTGTGGCAAACCAACCTGGGCAAGGCCAAGGGTGAGGCCGCACGGCTGTTCGGTGAGCGTGCCAAGCGCAAGGGCAAGTGGGCCGAATGGGTGCGTGCGGAACTTGACGGCATGTCGCCGCCGGAGTTTTCCAACATGGTGCGCAGTGAAGTCAACAAGCTGATGGCGGCGGCTAAATAAAGCCCGCCACAATGGCCTCGCGCACTTTGAGCAGCATCGGGTCGAGTTGGGCTTGGGTACGCCAGCCCAACTCCACCGGGTAGCGCGGCAGCACCAGCGGGCAGGGCAGCACACTTAGGCCGGTCATTTGCGCAATGGCTTGGGCCGCATGCCCGGGAATCGTCGCCACTGCGGCGCTGCCTTTGAGCAGATACGGCAGCGCGGCGAAATGGCTGGTGGACGCGCACACCTGGCGGCTCCAGCCTTGTGCCGCCAAGCCTTCATCGGTAATGCCGATAAACCCGCCTGACGACACCAGCACATGTTCCCGTGCAACGAATTCCTCCAGGTCGATGTTCCGCTGGTCGGGCGCCAGGCTGTGCGGGTCTACCACGCAGCGATAGTCACCTTCGCCCAGCACCTGTCGACTCAGCCTGCGTTCGGCAAAGCCACCGGCGGTGATGGCCAGGTCCAGGTCACGGTCAAGCAGGGCGCCGGCGACGATCTGGCTGTGGGTCTGGCGAAAGATCACTCGCAGTTTCGGCAGGCGCTGGGCAATGGCGTCCATCAGTCGACGGCCGTAGGCAATCTCGAAGTCGTCGGACAGCCCCAATACCACCGAGCGCCCCCCGTAATGGAGATTATCCGGGCTGATCATCGCCAGGCTCTGCCGGCAGCGGTCCAGCGCCTCGCTGATCACCGGCTTTAACTGATTGGCGCGCAATGTGGGTGCCAGGCCGCGACCGGTGCGTATGAACAGTTGATCGCCATACAGCTCTCGCAAACGCCGCAGGCCAGCGCTGATCGCCGATTGCGTCACGCCCAGGCGCAATGCTGCGCGGCTGGCACTGGACTCATCGTGCAGGGCTTCGAAGGTTTTCAGCAGGTTCAGGTCGACCTGGGCGATATTCATTTGGCTCATATCAATTAGCACTGAGTTGGGCTTTATTCATGATCGAGCCTGACCTGAAAATGGGCAACCCTTATCACTGGAGTGAGCGTAATGCCCGTATCGACTGTCGCAGCCCTGCAAATCGGCGCCTTGCCTGGCGGCAAGGCTGAAACTCTGGCGCAGATCCTGGCCTATGAAGATGAAATCCAGCGCAGTGGCGCGCACTTGGTGGTGATGCCCGAGGCGTTGCTGGGCGGCTATCCTAAAGGCGAAAATTTTGGCACGCAGTTGGGTTATCGCCTTCCCGAAGGCCGTGAAGCCTTTGCGCGGTATTTTGCCAACGCCATCGACGTGCCGGGTGTGGAGACGGAGGCGCTGGCCGGATTGTCGGCGCGTACCGGCGCCAGTCTGGTGCTTGGGGTGATCGAACGCAGTGGCAGCACGTTGTATTGCACTGTGCTGTATTTCGAGCCGGTGGGCGGTCTGGTTGCCAAGCACCGCAAGCTGATGCCCACCGGTACCGAGCGGCTGATCTGGGGCAAAGGCGATGGCTCGACGCTGCCTGTGATTGACACGGCAGTCGGGCGTATTGGAGGTGCTGTGTGCTGGGAAAACATGATGCCTTTGTTGCGTACGGCGATGTACGCAAAGGGCGTAGAGGTGTGGTGCGCGCCCACCGTGGACGAGCGCGAGATGTGGCAGGTGAGCATGCGCCATATCGCCCATGAAGGCCGCTGCTTTGTGGTCAGCGCGTGTCAGGTGCAGGCATCGCCGCAGGCGTTGGGCGTCGAGATTGCCAACTGGCCCCAAGATCGCCCGTTGATTGCCGGCGGCAGTGTGATTGTCGGGCCCATGGGGGACATCCTGGCTGGGCCACTGTTGGGAGCGTCGGGGTTGTTGACGGCGCAGATTGATACTGAAGATCTGGTGCGGGCACGCTATGACTATGACGTGGTGGGGCACTATGCCCGGCCGGATATTTTTGAATTGGTTGTGGACGAGCGTGCCAGGCCGGGCGTTCGCTATATCACTGACTGAACAGGGTAAAAAGTGTGGGAGGGGGCTTGCCCTCTCCCACATTTAATCTTCAGCGTTTGGGGGGCTGGGATTTCAGCCATTCTTCACGGGTGATTTCCCAGATCTCCCGTGGGAGCGTGCCTGCGACAAACTCACCCTCATCCGTCCTGATCAAACGCATACCCGTACGCTCTGAAATGCGCCGCGACACCAGGTTCGGCGCCGCCTTGGGCGCGCGCAGCACGGGGCGCTCAAGCACGTCGAACCAATAGTCAGTCACGGCGGCACTGGCTTCGGACATAAACCCTTGCCCCTGCCACTGCGGCCCGAGCCAGAAGCCCCGGTTATCATCCTGCTCGTCCGTCAGGTTGATATTGCCGATCAATTGTTCTGGCGCGCTTTTAAGGCAAATCGACCAGTGCCATTCCTTACCACGGGCCATGGCGGGCAGGGCAAGCTGTTGCAGATAGATTCGCGCGCCGTCCTCCGGGTAGGGCCAGGGCACCATGGCATTGAGGTAGCGCACCACTTCCCAATGCGCAAATTGCTGCTGGATCGCCTCGGCATCCTCCAACACCAGCGGGCGCAGGATCAGGCGTTCGGTGACGAGTGTCGGTTGCATGGCGGTTACCAGGTAGCGGTGTTGGGCAAATCCAGGGTACCGCGTTCTACAAAACGCATGGTGCCGAACACCCCGCCCGCCAGTTTGCCGCGTAGCACGTAGGGCAGGTTGTTCAGGCTTTGGGTCTGGCTCAGGCCTAACGTCTGGCGCAACACAGAAAACGCTGAAACGCTGACTGGCACCATCAGAACGGTCTCGGAGAAGCGTGGAATGCTGCCGGCCTGGTCACTCACACCCGACGCCAATGGCCGGCCATTGACCTCCAGGTCCAGGGCCACACCGTTGTAGTCGATCGCGGTTTCATTGGGGTTCTGCACCCGCAGTTTCACGGCGAAGCGCACTTCCAGGTCCTGGCTTTGCAGCGGCTCGATGCCCACGACATTGATGTTGACTGGGTCGCGGTTGGGGAACAGCGCGCAGGCGCTCAAGGTCAGCAGCAACAGCGATAGAACCATGAGCTTGCGCATATAACAGTGCTCCTACTAGTGGGTCACGTCCGGGTCTTGCATGACCTTGAGGGTCGAGGACTCCGGATCGAATTCATCTTCTTCCAGCTCTATGAACTCTTCGGGCAGGAAAATGTTCAGCAGGATTGCACAGAACGCGCCCACGGTGATCGGCGATTCGAAGATGTTGTGCAGGGCCTTGGGCAGGTCGCGCAATACTTCCGGCACGGCGGCAACGCCCAGGCCCATGCCGAGGGAGATCGCCACGATCAGCACATTGCGCCGATGCAGGCCGGCTTCGGCGAGGATCTTGATCCCGGCCACGGCCACGGTGCCGAACATGATCAGGGTCGCGCCGCCGAGTACCGGCTTGGGCATCAGTTGCAGCACGGCGCCGATCATCGGGAACAGTCCCAGCAGCACCAGCAGGCCGGCGATAAAGTACGCGACGTAGCGGCTGGCCACGCCGGTCAATTGGATCACACCGTTGTTCTGGGCGAAGGTCACCATCGGCAGGCTGTTGAAGGTGGCGGCCATCGCCGAGTTGAGCCCGTCGGCCAGCAGGCCGGATTTGATGCGCTTGATATACAGCGGGCCCTTGACCGGTTGTTGGGAAATCATCGAGTTGGCGGTCAGGTCGCCGGCGGCTTCCAGGGGCGAAATCAGGAAGATCACCGCCACCGGGATAAACGCCACCCAGTCGAACGAGAAACCGTACTTGAATGGCACCGGCACGCTGATCAACGGCACCTGGGGCAGGGCGGCCATGTCGACGCGGCCCATCCACCACGCCACCAGGAAGCCGAGGCTCAGGCCGATCACGATCGAACCCAGGCGCAGGAACGGATTGCTGAACCGGTTGAGAACCACAATGGTCAGCAGCACCAGCGCCGCCAAGCCCATATTGCCCGCGGCGCCCAGATCGCTGGCGCCGTAGCCACCGGCCATATCGGTGACCGCCACCTTGATCAGCGACAGGCCCATCAGGGTAATGATGGTGCCGGTGACCACCGGAGTGATCAGCTTGCGCAGCTTGCCGATGAACTGGCTCAGCACCACCTCGATAAATGCGGCGAAAAAGCAAATGCCAAAGATTGTCGAGAGGATTTCATCGGTGCCACCACCCCGAGCCTTGACCATGAAGCCGGCACTGAGGATCACGCTGATAAAGGAAAAGCTGGTGCCTTGCAGGCACAACAGGCCCGAGCCCACCGGCCCGAATGTGCGTGCCTGCACGAAGGTGCCCAGGCCCGAGACGAACAGCGCCATGCTCACCAGGTACGGCACTTCGCTTTCCAGGCCCAGTACGCCGCCGACGATCAGGGTCGGCGTGATAATGCCGACGAAGCTGGCCAATACGTGCTGCAGGGCGGCAAATATCGCGGCGGTGAAGTGCGGACGGTCTTCCAGGCCATAGATCAGGTCGGATTTATAGCGCGGGCGGGGGGCTTGAGCGTCAGACAAAATGAGGGCTCGGGTCAGAAAATGGAGGCGCAGGATGCCAGAAACCGTCGATGGTCAGAAGTGTAAAAAAATATTTATGAAGACCCTGCGCTAAAGCATCGACCCGGCCGATATCGGGTATAGGCCCACATTACAACGACAACAGTGGTGACCAAGGTCCGGGCAGCGCGTTGACGCTGACGGATCGTTTCGCGGCAGGGACGCTCGCAAACACTACTTCTGAGAGCAGCCCTATGTCCCTCCGTCACCTGAACATTGCCCCTCGAGCGTTTCTCGGTTTCGCCTTCATTGCGGTGTTAGTGGTGTTATTGGGCGTGTTTGCGGTCAACCGCATGACGCAGATGCGCCAGTCCTCGCTGGACATGAGCGCAAACCAACTGCCCAGCGTGACGTACCTGGGCACGATCACCGAAAACGTGCTGCGCCTGCGTATCCTGTCGTTTCGCGTATTGGTCAACCGCGAGCCTGCCGCCCTGCAGGAAGCCGAAACCCGCATCGGCGTGTTGGCCGACAAGGTCAAAACCGCCCAGGCCGGGTACGCCACGTTGCCGGCCGGCCCGGAGGAAGCGGCGCTGTACAAGGCCTTTGGTGTCACCTTGGACAATTACTTGAAAGCCCAGGCCGACATGCTCACCTTGTCCAAGCAAGGCAAGGTCGATGACATGCGCGCACTGATCAACAGCCGCATCAAGGACGGCACGGACCAGATGGGCGAGCAGTTGAATAAGCTGATCGCCATTAACGCGGCCGACGCGAAGAGCGCGGATGCAGCGGCCGGGCAGAGCTACGAAGGTGCGATCACCGGTGTGGTGGCGGTTTCCGTCGCCGCCGCATTGCTCACGGTGTTGCTGGCCTGGTTGCTGACCCGCAGCATCGTCACGCCGTTGCGCAAAGCTGTGGAAGTCGCTGAAACCATCGCCGCTGGCAACCTCAGCACCACCATCGAGGACGATGGCAAGGATGAGCCGGCGCGGTTGCTCAGCGCCTTATCGGCGATGCAAACCAGCCTGCGCCAAACCATCCAGCACATCGCCGGTTCGGCCACGCAGCTGGCGTCAGCCGCGGAAGAGTTGAGCGCTGTCACCGAGGAAGCCTCCCGCGGCCTGCAGCAACAGAACAATGAAATCGACCAGGCCGCCACGGCCGTCAATGAGATGACGGCGGCGGTGGAAGAGGTGGCGCGTAATGCGGTCTCCACGTCCGAGGCGTCCGGGCAGTCCAACCAGGCGGCGCGGGAAGGCCGCGATCGGGTAATGGACACCGTCGGCGCGATCCAGACCATGACCCAGGACGTGCAAACCACCGCGGTGATGATCGAAGGCCTGGCCACCCAGGGCAGGGATATCGGCAAGGTACTCGACGTAATCCGCGCGATTGCCGAGCAGACCAACCTGTTGGCGCTTAACGCCGCCATTGAAGCCGCCCGTGCTGGTGAGGCCGGGCGTGGCTTTGCGGTGGTCGCCGATGAAGTGCGCGCACTGGCCCATCGCACCGCGCAGTCGACCCAGGAAATCGAGAAGATGGTCGCCGGCATCCAGAACGGCACCGGTGAAGCCGTGCAGTCCATGCAGCAGAGCAACCAACGCAGCCAGGCCACCCTGGAAATGGCCCGCGCTGCCGGCGTGGCCCTGGAGCAGATCACCGAATCCATCAGCCTGATCAATGAGCGCAACCTGGTGATTGCCAGCGCCTCGGAAGAACAGGCCCAAGTGTCCCGTGAGGTGGACCGCAACCTGGTCAACATCCGTGACCTGGCCACCCAGTCGGCGGCGGGGGCTAACCAGACCAGTGCGGCCAGCCATGAGCTGTCGAGGTTGGCGGTGGATTTGAATGGGATGGTGGCGCGTTTTGTAATCTGATCTGGGATACGGTCAAAAATGTGGGAGGGGGGGACCGAGTACATATCCGTTGCTGCGGTAACGGCTGCTATTGGTTCCGCTCTTACAGCGGCTCACTTTTGGAAGGACCGGAGTGCCGGCCCAGCCAAAAGTAAGCAAAAGGTCCTCGCCCCACCACTCGGGACCTCGCTCCGGCTTGAATCCGTGGGCCGCCGCCCCGCGCCATCCATGGCGCGGGGCGGCTAACCCGGCGTCCTGCCGGGTTACCCACGGATTCAAGCCTGCGTTCGGCCAGCGTGGTTTAACGGGGCGCCTGAGATCAAGATCAAGAGCGACTCGCTACGCATCGTAGATACGCTGGCGGCGCTTCTGCTTTTCTGTGCGAACGGGACAGTTAAGCGAACGAAATGCTCAACGCAGCGAAGATAAAATGTGGGAGCGGGCTTGCTCGCGAAGGCGTCGGCCCAGCAAACATTGAGGTTGACTGACCCACCGCTTTCGCGAGCAAGCCCGCTCCCACAGGGGTACGCGCACGCAGCATCGATCAGGTCGGCTATAAGGCCGCCTCGCTGTGTTTTTGATCTTGATCTTAGCCGCCCCGCGCCATGGATGGCGCGTGGCGGCGGCCCCCCAAATCAATGTCCGATTGCGGGCACACCGAGCCTAAGCGAGGTGCCGAGTGGTGGGGCAAGAGCGTTTTGCTTACTTTTGCGCTGTTCAAAAGTGAGCCGCCGTAAGGGCGGAACCCATAGCGGCCGTTACCTAAATAACGGATATGTACTCGGTCAAAACCCCAACATCCTAGTCGGCAGTCAGGCCACCATCGAGGGCAAGCCCCCTCCCACAGGGGTTCACTGTTTCCAGACGGTCGCGTTCACCAGGTTTTGCGGCCGCTCGCCTGATAACGCCTGCAGCAGATTATCCACCGCACATGTGGCCATCGCCTCCCGCGTCTCATGTGTCGCCGAGCCGATATGCGGCGTCGCCACCACGTTGTTCAAGCGCAGCAACGGCGAGTCGTGGCTGAGCGGTTCTTTCTCGAACACATCCAACCCCGCAGCGCGAATGGTGCGCTGTTGCAACGCTTCGACCAGCGCGGCCTCATCCACCACCTTGCCCCGGGAGATATTGATAAATATCGTCTCCGGCCCCATCAGTGCAAACTCTTCAGCGCCAATCAACTTTTCGGTTTCAGCCGTCAACGGCAAGGTCAGGCAGACAAAGTCCGCCTCTTTGAGCAAATCCTGCAGGCTGCGGTATTGCGCGCCAAAACGTGCCTCCACCGCCGGCTTGGGCGAATGGCTGTGGTAGATCACCGGCATGCCAAAGCCAAAATGCCCCCGCTGGGCCAAGGCTTCGCCGATGCGGCCCATGCCGATGATGCCCAGTGTCTTGCCGTGCACATCGCTGCCGAAGTGCGCCGGGCCGATGTTCTTGTTCCACTGGCCGGCGCGCACCATGTCCGCCAGTTCGACCACGCGCCGGGCGGTTGCCAGGATCAGCGCAAAGCCGGTGTCGGCGGTAGTTTCAGTGAGTACATCCGGGGTGTTGCTGAGCAGGATGCCGCGTTGGGTCAGGTAGTCGATATCGTAGTTATCGACCCCGACCGAGACGCTGGCCACCGCTTCCAGTTTGGGCGCCAGGTCGAGCAGCTTGGCGTCCAGGCGCAGGCTGGCACCCAGCAGGCCCTGAGCCGTTGGCAAGGCATCACGCAGTTTGGCCAGGCCGGTCTCATCCAATGCGTCGATCAGTGTGACCTCAGCCTGCTCATGCAGGCGGGCCATCAGCGGTGCGGAGAGTTTTTTGTACAACACGACAGACTTTTTCATGAGGTCTTTACCTTCAACTCCAGGGTTGGCACCCGCACGCGGTCACTGGCGCCGGGCTTGAGGAAAATGGTCAGCACCACCGACAGCAGCAACGCGCCGCTCATCAGCAGGTACGAAGCGCCGGGCGAGCCGGTGCTGCTGTTGAGATAACCCACCAGGTACGAGCCGCCGAACGAGCCCAGTGCGCCCATGCTATTGATCAGCGCCATGGCGCCGCCGGCGACGTTGGCCGGGAGGATTTCCGGGACGATGGCGAAGAACGGGCCGTAGGGTGCATACATGCACGCTCCGGCGATCACCAACAGGGTGTAGGACCACCAGAAATGTTCGGCGCCCAACATGTAGGACGCGTAGAAGGCGATGGACGCAATCAGCAGCGGCGGCCACACGAAACGCTTACGTTTCTGCAGTTTGTCCGAGCCCCAGGACACCACCAGCATGCCGATCACCGCCGCCAGGTAGGGCAGCGCCGAGAGCCAGCCGGCTTCGACCATGTCCATCTGCAACCCGGCCTTGAGGATCGACGGCAGCCACAGCACGAAGCCATACACGCCGATGCTCCAGCAGAAGAACTGCAGGGCGAGGATGATGACCTTGGGCGAACGGAAGGCCTCGGCGTAGTTTTTCACCGCCTTGATGCCTACCTGTTCAGCGGCCAGGGCGGTTTCCAGGTCTTTTTTGTGCTGTTCACTCAGCCACTTGGCGTCGGCGGGTTTTTCATCCGCCAGTTTCCACCAGATAAACGCCCACAGCACCGCCGGCAGGCCCTCGATGATAAACATCCAGCGCCAGCTGAAATGCTGCACCAGGTAGCCTGACACCACCGACATCCACAGCATGGTCACCGGGTTGCCGAGGATCAGGAAGGTGTTGGCCCGCGAGCGTTCGGCCCGGGTGAACCAGTGGCACAGGTACACCAGCATCGCCGGCATCACCGCCGCTTCGACCACCCCGAGCATGAAGCGAATGGCGATCAGCATGTAGGCGTTGGACACCACGCCAGTCAGCGTCGCCAGGCCGCCCCAGAGGATCAGGCTGACGAAAATCAGTTTCTTGACGCTGCGCTTCTGCGCGTAGATCGCCCCCGGCACCTGGAAGAAAAAGTAGCCAAGGAAAAACAGCGCGCCGAGCAGGGAGGACATGCCCGGTGTGATCATCAGGTCTTCGGCCATCCCGGAGGCGGCGGCGAAGCCATAGTTGGCGCGGTCCAGGTAGGCCAGGCTGTAGGTGATAAAAACGATAGGCATGATGTACCACCAACGGCGGGTGGCAAGTTTCACGGTTTCCATGGGGTTGCTCCTGAGCTTGTTGTAGTTGTGGCAACAGGTAATGGGTCAAGCAACGGATCGGTTGGGTAATTCGCTGCGGCTGGGCAAGCCTTCCATATCGCCACGGCTCTGTACGGCGCGGCTGCCGATCCAGTTGCCGCGTTGTACCGCTTCGGGAAAGCTTGAGTTTTCCAGCAGGGCGCTGATCATGCCCACGGCAAAACCATCGCCGGCACCGACCGTGTCCACGACTTTTTCCACGGGTACGGCGGCGACAAAACCCTGGTCCATGTGGGTGCGGTAATAGGCGCCTTCGGGGCCGAGCTTGATCGCCACGGCTTCGGCGCCCAAGTCGAGATAGAAGGCGGCGATATCTGCCGGGTCGTCAAAACCGGTGAGCAGGCGACCTTCACCCAAGCCCGGCAGTACCCAGTCTGCAAGCCCAGCGAGGGCGTTGATTTCGCGGATCATCTGCGCCTGGCTGGCCCACAGGGAGGGGCGCAGGTTCGGGTCGAACGACACGCTGCGCCCGGCCTTGCGCATCTGGGTCATCAGTTCGAAGGAGAGTTCACGGGTGGCATCCGATAGCGCCGGTGGAATCCCGGTAGCATGCAGATGGCGGGCTTGCAGCAGCGCGGGGCTGATGGCCGCGATAGACAAATGGCTGGCCGCTGAACCTCTGCGGAAGTACTCCACCTGAGGATCGGCGCCGGCCTCTTCCCGCGACTTGAGTTGAAAACCGGTGGGGTGCAGCGGGTCGACGGCCACATGACGGCAATCAAGCCCCTCCTTGCTCAGCGTGTCGACCACAAAGCGCCCGAGGGAATCGTTACCCACCCGGCTCAGCCAGGCGACGTTGAACCCCAGTCGCGACAGGCCGATGGCGACATTGCTGTCGGCGCCGGCAATGCGCTTGTGAAATTGCCCGACCTGGGCCAGATCACCGGTCTGCTCGGCGACAAACATCGCCATGGTTTCGCCAAACGACAGGATATCGATCTCAGACATGGGCGTTCTCCACACGGGGTTGGCCAAGGTGGGCGAGGGTGGCGACCTGCTGCGCGGTGACCTCGATCAAGTCATCGCCCTGCAATGGAAATTCCACCGCTCGGGTAATACCTTGAGTCATGTGCTTGAGCAGTTGTTCCCACAGATGCAAGTCGGTGGCGCCGGGCGGCAAGGCCACGAGCTTGCCATCGTCGCGGCGGGCTACGGCCTTGCAGTGCAGGTAATCCACATGGCGGCCCAGCAGGCGTGCGGCGGTGAGTGCGGATTGGTCCTGCCACTGCCAATTGCCGATGTCGAAGGTCATTTTCACCGGCAAACCCAGGCGTTCGACTTCAGTGAAAAACCGTTGCATCGGCTCGATGCGCCCACCGTGCAGGGTTTGGTCGTTTTCCACCAGCAGCTTGACCGGGTGGCGATTGAGCAGGGCGTGCAGGCTTTCAAGGTCGTTGGTGTCGGTGAAGTAGCCGAGGGAGACTTTCAGCCAGCCCGAACCGAAGGCTTGCGCGCGGTCCAGGGTTGCGGCGAGCTCGGCGTTGGGCTGGGCGCGGCCGGCGACCCAGAGCTCCAGGGGCGACGAAAACACGCTGTCCAGGCCCTGCTCGGCGGCGGCCTGGGCCAGTGTGGCGGGGTGTTCACTGGTCAGTAGCTCTTCACGCCATTCGATGCGCTGTGCACCGGCAGCGCTGAGTAACGCGACAAAACTCAATTGGCCTTGCTGGCGTACGAGGTCGGCGCCGTAGCTGGAAAGGCTGATGGACACGGGGTATTTATGCATTGTTGTTTACCTCTGAAACCGGTTTCATTTTCGTGCGCAGAACAAAATGTGGGAGGGGCTTGCTCCCAATAGCAGTGTGCCAGTCAGCTCATCTGTAGCTGATGTACAGCTATCGGGAGCAAGCCCCTCCCACCGGGATTTGGGTGGAGCCGCGGATAATCAGCTCGGGCAAAAAATCCAGGGTGCGGGTCGGTGCGGTGTCGCCGCGCAAGCGCTTGAGCAAACAGTCGAAAGCGCTGGCACCAATCGCTTGCGTCGGCTGGGCGAGGGCGGTGATGCCAGTGCCCACCAGCGGGTACCAGTCGAGGTCATCCAGAGCGATCAGCCCCACTTCGCCGAACAGGTCACAACCAAGATTCTTCAGCGCACGGGTACAGGCCAGCGCAGCCACGCCGTTGGCACAAAACAGCGCCTTGGGGCCGGGTTGGGCCAGAAAAATGCGTAGGCGGTTTTCCAGCTCGCCGTCCAGTTCAACCACGGCGCCTGTCAACGCGGGGCGCTTGGCAATTTCGGCCTGGAAACTCTCCAGGCGCTCCAGGCGTGAGCTGGTGCCATCGGTGGCCTCGCTCACCAGCAATACGTCGCGGTAACCCTGCTGCTCAAGGTGTTCCACTGCGATACGCACCGCCGCCGGGTTATCCAGGCCCACCAGGTCGCTGTGCAAGGGCTCGACCTTGCGGTCCACCAGCACCAGGGGCATTTCCCGTTGCAGTTCCAGCAGTTGGTCGAGGTGATGGCCGAGGGTATTCACAATCAGCCCTTCGATGTTGTACGAGCGCAGCGCCGCCAGGTGCTGGCGCTCCTGTTCGTCATCGCGGTCGGTATTGCACACCACCAGGCTGTAGCCGTGCTGGCGGCAGGCGGTTTCGACGCCGTGCATCACGGCGATGGAATAGGGGTTGCGGATATCGGCCACCAGCATGCCGATCAGGCGCGTGCGCCCACGCTTGAGGCCGCGGGCCATCTGGTTGGGGCGATAGCCGAGTGCATCAATGGCGTGTTCGATGCGCAGGGCGATGGCATCGGAGAGTAGGGCGCGGTCATCGCCGATAAAGCGCGACACGCTGGCCTTGGATACGCCGGCGTGTTCGGCGACGTCGAGCATGGTCACGCGGCTGCGCTGGGCGGCGGAAAATGGAGTCACGGTGACGGGCCTTTCTTATTGGAGGTGTGGTTGACAGTTTGAGTGACTGAAACCGGTTTCAGAAGACACCAACTCGGCTGACACGTCAAGCGTCTGTCAGCAAATTGCGTACCGCGGCCGGTCTGCCAGGCGACGGATGGTATTGCCTACCTGTTAGTTCTGACAGTTACCACATTGCGCAATACAGTATCTAATTCATGCGTAATCGCGATGACGCAGGAGCGAAAAGCATGTCCAGTTCTAACCCATTCGTATCGCACCAGAGCGTTGTGCTACACGCCGGGGGCGGAGCCGTTGCAATGCATGGTGATTTTGAAGAGATCGTGGGCGTAGACCCAACTGATCCTGAAGGGTTGATTCCTCTCGCGGTGTCATTGGTCCCGTTGCAATGCCGCATTCCGCAGTGGATACCCGGACCGTCACCTGGCAGAGTCGAGACCCTCAAGCTCTGGTGGCGCATACGGGGTATTGATGTACTGGCAGACGAGCACCCCTTTACCGGTCCCTTGGACCCTGCTGACTTCCCTTATTCGCTGTATGTACCCGATGACTACATGCGTGAAATTGATGCAGTGGTTCAACTCTATTTTACGATTGAGGACGAGAGCGGTTTTGGAACACCTTCCAATCCGTCGACGTTGACCGTTGACAATAATGCCCCGCGATTTGCTGACGCGGACGACCACGCTGAATTCGTAGATCCGGATATCGCTCTGACGGGTATCACGGAGGCGGTGCTTGCAGCTAACCCGTTCATAGAGTTCCTTGTACCGGATTATATCGGCAGGCAAGGATGGGATCAGGTCGGATACTACTTGGATCATAATGTGCCGCCGGTTCCTGCGATTCAGAAAGACCGAGTGACGTTTGTATTCACTGATGAAGCACTGATCTTGCGCGTTCCTGCGCACCTGTTTCGCAATCTTAGAAACGGTAGCAACCATCTGCAATATCGCCTCTATGACCGTGCCGGTAACTTTTCCGGTCTAAGCGCTCCGCTGAGTTTTCAAGTCGATCTCATACCTCTGCCTAATAACCTCCCTCGCCCCCAGATCCGCCCGCCGGCGTACGGTGACGCGTTGATTGATCGCGCAGATGCGCGAGCGACGGTCGAAGCGGGAATCCCGTCCGAATACGATGATTTTGCCCCGGGAGATAACGTCGTATTCATTTGGGACGGTCGCCAGGTACTACCGCCGCAACCCATCACAGGCTTTCCATTTTGGGTGAATATACCGTGGAGCATTTTGCGTCCACCGGGTACGTTGGCGCGTGAACAGGTACGCGTAAGTTATGAAATTCACCGCCCTGGCATTACTCCAGTCCCATCGCCCTCCGAACTCTTTTGGGTGGACTTGACCATCGCGGGGCAGGATCACGCTAATGCGCCGGCCAGGCTTAATGGCACCTTGTCGCGGGTAGATGTCTTCGGGTTAGGCTCTGGTTTGCATAATGAACTGGATAACCGGGATGAGGTGCTGGGCGCCCAGGTGTGGGTACAGTTGTATTTAGACCCTCAGGCTGGAGAGCGATTGACGCTTCATTGGGGGGCAATGGGGGCGGTTGCTCACTACGATGTTCAGGCAACAGATGTATTCAACCAACCGGTGAGATTTTTACCGGACGTACCTGGCAGCGTGATTGTTGCCGGCGGCAACGATCCAGAACTTCCAGTGTTTTATGTAACAAGTAATGGAGTCAATGAACAGGATTCATCCAATACGTTAGTCAATGTACATATTGAACCCTTGATCGTACTGACGCCGCCGACAGCTGAACATACGTTGCTGGGGGGGGCCAAGTATTTGACGTGTGATTCCATACCGTCTATTTGCAGGGGGGTGATCTGGAGCATACCGCCTGATGAGGCTTTCCAGTTAAACGATGATATTGAGTTTAGTTGGGAGGGCTACTCCACAAACAACGGCAGCGGCCTTCCTATAGAACATACAGACTTTTTTGCCACGGTATCTTTAGATACGCCAGAACGCGTGGCCAACGGTGTGCAGGTGACGGTTTTGCCTTGGGATACAAAAATCGAGCCGATGCGCAATTATGCATCGGCGCTGGCCCGTTATGTTTTGCTCCGCAATGGAGTGCCTTTCGGTAAATCGACCGATCGTTTGCTCCGAATTGATCGGACATCTGCCGGGTCCGGCAAAGTCTGCAACGCGGGTGATGAGGGTTTTTGTGATGAACCTTAGGCGCATGGATATTGATTGAGCTCCTATGTTCTTGTTCGGTGGAAATGTGCGCTTCGTGAGTGTGAAGATTGTTTTCTCACAGTAAGCGTGTGCACTTATGAAATTGACGGTGGTTCAATTAAAAATAGGTGAAAAAATGAAAAGCAGGAATAGAAAAAATCTCGGGAAAGTACCCGGTATCAATGCGGTACCGATCACATTAGATCCGGCAACTATTGACGGCCTGGTTGACCCGGTCAACTATCCCGGTCTGATATCTCGCGCTAAAGCGGATGAGCCGTTTCTGAACATCGAAATTCCCACCTCGACGTGGGTCCCGGTCCCCACCAACCCCGCAAGGGCCGATGTGCTGGATATTTACCTTGACGATAAAGGTAACTTTGAATCCGGGCATGTCAGCAGTGAGACGGTTTTTTTTCCTGGGGCTGTTCCTGCCTCTTATTCTGTCCGGATTCCGCAACGGTTATTGACAGAGGGCGCTCACCATTTCAGTTACGTCATCACCACTTCGGGAGCTGTAGGCAGTGAAGCCGGCTCTGCACAAGTGCCTTTGGTTATTGACCGTACCGCACCTTACGACAGCTTCCCTTACGTGCCGCCTCGCTTGACGCTCCCGGCGGGTTGGCCGGGTAATGTCACGGAGGCGTATCTGGCTTCGTTCGATGCCGCTGGCGGTATACCGTTTGGCATTCCAGACTATGCAAGTGAAGGGGCCGATCCCGGGGACGAGTGGGAGTTGTTATATGAAGGGGCCAGCCAGGTCATTGCGCGAGGATCGGTATTTCCTGATGAGGTCGTGCGCTTTACCAGAGACATGGCAGAGGCCGCCGATGGTCCCAGGAAGCTAAAATACCGTTTGGTCGATCGCGCGGGTAACGTGAGTGATCTTTCATTCGAACTACCGATCACTGTTTCACTCGCCCCCGCACCTACGCTGGGCGTGGCGGGTGTCAGGGACGCGCTGTCTTTGGTGGGGGCGGGGGATCGCTTGATCGATCGAGCTGATACGGCTAAGTCTTCCGGTATGTTTGTCATTATTCCCACCTATGACGCGGACCGCTTGGCGGACGAGTTTTTCGTGCACCTGACCACCACACATGGCACGCAAGAGCTGGGCCCCTTTCCCTTGGGGGGATCACCGCTGCCATATGACTTCCATGTGGCCTATGCAACCCTTGCCGCGCTGTACGGCACCAGCATCGGCCCTATAAACCTTTCAGTGGAGTACTCGGTAAGGCGTCACGGCACACTTTATAGAGTACCTACCGCCTCGAATATCGAGCTGGATTTGGCCGAGGGTGGGCCAGACTATCCAGAGAAGCCCGACCCCGTTAACACGAACCTGTTGCCTCCGGTGCTGACCGGTGCTGGCTCGGGTAAGACAAATGAGCTCGATGAAGACGATAATGGGTTAGATGCCAATGTGGTCGTTGAACTGTGGAGTGATCTTCCACCTCCTTCGGCCCGGGATTTTACATTACACCTCAAATACATGAACGATCTGGTGGACAGCAAGCCCGTGGTTGCCGCCACTGCAATGCCAGGCGACGAGATCAACATGAAGGTCCCGTGGCCCTACATCCAGCGGCATGCCAACAACACTATCCCGCTGTACTATGAAATTGAGATCGCCGGTACCCAGAATCGAGCGCTTTCACCTTCTCAGCCTATCAACGTCAATGCCAACGTCATTTCCTTTCTGAAACCGAGCGTAGAGGGGGCTCTGGCCGAACTTCCCGGACCACCACTGATTCCCGGAGAGATTCGCTGTGGTGCGTTGCGGGCACCGCTAAGACAAGCTCGCGTGCAGATTCCACCTCATCCATTACTGCAGCAGGGCATGATCATCACGGTGAATTGGACTGGTTGCAGCGACGACGACGGGGCTGTACCTATTCCTGCGACAGTCGGTACATTTCCTTATGGGCCTATTTCATTCGCAGAGGCGCAGCTAGGTTTTACGGTGGCCGTGGGGCCTTACGACACCTATATCAAGCCTATTAACAGGGCCAACCACAGCATGGGCTCTGTGGTTATTTCCTATACCGTGCCAATTCTCAACCCTTCACCGGTGACGTCGGCAGAGGCCATTCTGCTGGTGCGTGGTGTCGTGGCCGGTCCGGGCTATTGCGACGGTTCGCCATGGCCTGGAACGCCATAAGCCATAGATAGAGAGAGGAAGGCGCGAGAAGCGCCTTTTTCTCATTGTCAGCCTACGTTCTATTATCAGTGTTCGTTCGTAAACCACAGATTAATCCTACATACCTGTTCGCCCCGCCGCCCTAATCTGCGGCCCGTCGAGGCTTGGTCCCTTCTCGCTGGGTACCGGTCAATACGCTCCTTTGGGAAGTTAATTTACGGGTATGTACGCAATGAGTATCAACGCACTTTTTAAAAAGCATCCATTGGCACTTGCGCTTCAAGTGCCTGTCGTCGGTTTTTGCATGCTGGCCGCCTCTGTAGTGGAAGCACGTTCCGAGTTGCACCCAGGCATGGAACGTACCATTGGACAGGACCATCGCCAGGATGACTGGGTGATAGGAAAAGGGGCTCATCTGACCTCCAATGGCGCTACCTTGAAGCAGTCCCGTGTGTCGGCTGGCAAGATGACATTGAATGCTGGAACCTACGCTCAAGATATCCACGCTTCCGGCGGCTCCCAGCTCACCCTGAGCGGTACAACGGTCGTGGCAAGGAGTTCGTCCGCCTTTGCCATCAACCTGCAGAGCAGCCAGGCTGATATCCACGGCAGCACGATCACTAACCACAACGGCGTGGGTATTTACGCTGGGCGTAGCCCGCTGGCGGAAGGCGGCTCTACGGTTAACGTTTTCAACAGCACCATTAACGGCTCTAATCGTGGCGCATTCTCCGCTGGATTAAGCGAGATGAATTTCACCGGTTCTGAGATCAACGGTACGGATGCTGACGGGGTCGGCATCCTGTTATGGGGTTCAACCGCGACCGCCACAGACAGTCGCATCAGTGGCGGGGCGAATGGCGTCGTTCTGAGTTATGAAAATGACGACCTCAACACCAGTACTTTGATTCTGGACCGTACCAGTGTTGAAGGGCGAAACGGAGCCGCACTGCTGGTCGAGGGGGATGACTATGGAAGTACAGAAGCTGATATTCATGTACGTAATGGCTCGACGCTGACCGGTAGCAACGGCACTATCCTCGAAGTCACTGGCGGTTCCTTCGCCAACATGAATGTCGACGGCAGCACATTGTTCGGTGACGTAGTGGTCGAAGAGGGCAGCACTGCCAAGCTGCAGCTCAACAACGGTTCCTGGCTGACCGGCCAGTTGAAAAACGTCGCCGAGCTGAGCGTGAACAACGCTTCCCACTGGGTGCTGGTGGGTGACAGCGAAGTCGGCGACCTGAAAATGGCCGGCGGCAGTGTGCATTTTGGTGGTGCGGATGAGTTCTATCAGCTGGATGTCGACAGCCTGTCGGGCGAGGGCACCTTTGTGATGCACACGGACTTTGGCAGCGGCCAGACCGACTTGCTCAACGTCAACGGCATTGCCGAAGGCAACCACAGCCTGCTGCTGGCGGCAACGGGGTCAGAGTTGGTGACTGCCGAGCCTATCCGTGTGGTTGCCACCCAGGGCGGTGATGCCAAGTTCGCTCTGGTCGGCGAAACGGTTGACGTCGGTGCCTACAGCTACGGGCTCAAGCAGGAAGACACCGACTGGTACCTGGACCCCAACCGTCGCGGTACCAGCAACAGCACCAAGGCAGTGATGGCGTTGTTCAACACGTCACCGACAGTGTTGTACGGCGAGATGACCTTGTTGCGTACCCGCATGGGTGAGCTGCGCTTCAGCCAAGGCAACAACGAAGGCTTCTGGATGCGCGGCTACGGTAACAAGTACGAGGTCAGTGGCAACCAGGACGGCGGTGGCTACACGCAAAACCAACGAGGCTTTACCCTGGGGATCGATACGCCGCTGTACGGTGGTGATGGTCAGTGGATGGCCGGTGTGATGGCAGGTCACAGCACGTCCGACATCGACCTCAACCGCTCTGGCGGCGGCAAGGTCGACAGCTACTACGTCGGTGGTTATGCCACCTGGCTCGATGATGAGAGCGGCTTGTATTTCGACGGTGTAGTCAAGCTCAACCGCTTGCATAACGAAGTCAATGTGAGCATGAGCGACGGCAAACGCGCCAAAGGCAACTATACCCAGAACGCAGTAGGGGCTTCGGTTGAAGTCGGTCGACATATCACCTTGGACGACGACTTCTTCATTGAACCCTACGGGCAACTCAACGCTGCAATCACCCAGGCCCAGAGTTATGACCTGGACAACGGGCTGCAGGCCAAAGGTGACCGTTCGGCCTCGGTAGTGGGCAAGGCCGGTGTCACGGTGGGCAAGAATATCCAGTTGGACAGCGGTGGAGTGGTGCAACCTTACTTGCGTACCGCACTGGCCCATGAGTTCAACCATAACAACAAGGTCACGGTGAACGGCGAGCGCTTTAACAATGACGTGTTCGGCTCACGTATCGAAATGGCCGGCGGTGTGGCGATGTCGGTGTCCAGGAATGTCAAGCTGCATGCGGACGTCGAGCACACCCGTGGCAAAACCGTCGATCAGCCATGGGGTGTCAACTTCGGTGTGCGTTACGACTTTTAATGCACGCGTTCATCTGAACAGGGGAGGCTTCGGCTTCCCTTTTTTTCGCATTTAGATCCGCAGACTCAGCCTAGCCAAACAACCCGGCGGCGATGTTGATCGAGAAACCCAGGATCGCCGTATTGAACAGAAACCCGATCAACGACTGCCCCAGCACCACCTTGCGCATGCCACGGGTGGCAACGCCCACATCCGAGGTTTGCACCGCCACGCCGATGGTGAAGGAGAAATACAGGAAGTCCCAGTAATTGGGGGTGAGTAGGCCCTCGGCAAAGCGCAGCGCCGGCTCCTTGCCTTGCCAGGTGTAATAGAGCCGGGCGTAATGCACGCTGAAAATCACCCCGATCAGCAGCCATGAGCCGATTACCGTCAACCCGGTAAAACCGTAGTGCAACAGGCGCTCGGAGGTGGCCAGGTCTTTGCTGCCCACCAGTTCGAAGGTGATGGTGGCCAGGCTGGCGATGGCGGCGATGCACACCATGAACAGCACCAAACCGGCGTTCTCATCTTCGACCTCGGCGATGCGCTTGACGTCTTCGGCCTTGGCGCGGATGGTCAGCCATAGCATCAGAACCAGGTAGGTCCAGACGCCGGCGTTCCAGCCGATCAGGATTTTGCTGGCGAGGGTGTCGGCCGGCACCAGGATGCCTACGGCGAGGCCCAGCACGGCGGCGGTGGAGAGGCGAGGGTGGGTGCGGGCGAGGAAGGGCATAGTGGCTCACAGCTGGTTTAGGTGTGAGCAGACTGTACCTGATCATGTAGGTACCTAAGAACTCCTGTGGGAGCGGGCTTGCTCGCGAAAGCGGTGGTTCAGCCAATGAATCTATTGACTGACACTCCGTATTCGCGAGCAAGCCCGCTCCCACATTTTGATCGCGTTCGGCTGGATTAATCTTTCGTGTGGCGCTTGCGCACCAACTTCATCACCACCACAAAGAACACCGGCACAAACACCACCGCCAGTGTCGCCGTGATCATCCCGCCAATCACACCGGTACCAATCGCCTGCTGGCTCGCCGAGCTGGCGCCCGTGGCAATCGCCAGCGGCACCACGCCGAGAATAAACGCCAACGACGTCATGATGATCGGCCGCAAGCGCAACCGTGCGGCTTTCAAGGTCGCGTCGATCAAGTCCTCGCCCTGGTCATACAGGTCCTTGGCGAACTCGATGATCAGGATCGCGTTCTTCGCCGACAAGCCGATGATGGTGATCAAGCCAACCTTGAAGAACACATCATTGGGCATGCCGCGCAAGGACACGGCCAGGACCGCACCGAGTACACCCAGTGGCACCACCAGCAATACCGAAGTCGGGATCGACCAGCTTTCATACAGCGCCGCCAGGCACAGGAACACGATCAGCAACGACAGGCCCAACAGCAGCGGTGCCTGGGAGCCCGACAGGCGCTCCTGCAAGGACAAACCGGTCCATTCCTGGCCCAGCCCTGCGGGCAACTGGCTGACCAGGCGCTGGATTTCTTCCATCGCCTCGCCGGTACTGTGCCCCGGCGCTGCTTCACCGCTGATAGCGATGGCCGGGTAGCCGTTGTAACGGGTCAACTGAGTCGGGCCTTGGGTCCACTTGGCTTCGACAAAGGCTGACAAGGGCACCATCTTGCCGGCGTTGTTGCGCACGTTGATCTTCATCAGGTCGGCCACCTGGCTGCGCTGGTCACCCTCGGCCTGCACCACCACGCGCTGCATGCGGCCCTGGTTGGGGAAGTCGTTGATATACGCCGAACCAATCGCCGAGGAGAGCACATTGCCGACGTCGGCAAACGAAACGCCCAGGGCGTTGGCCTGCTTGCGGTCGACTTCCAGCTGCACTTGCGGCGCTTCGGCCAGGGCGCTCTCGCGTACGTTGGCCAGGATCGGGCTTTTTGCCGCCGCTTCCAGCAATTCGGTACGCGCGGCCATCAACCCGGCATGGCCGACACCGCCACGGTCCTGCAAGCGGAACTCGAAACCACTGGAGGTACCCAGGCCGTCCACCGGTGGCGGCAGGATCGCATAGGCAATCGCATCCTTGAGCTCGCTGAAGGCCATGTTGGCGCGGTCGGCAATCGACGACGCCGAGTCATCGCTGCCGCGCTCCGACCAGTCCTTGAGCGTGGTAAACGCCAACGCTGCGTTTTGCCCGGAACCGGAGAAACTGAAGCCCATGATCATGGTGGTATCACCCACCCCGGGCTCCTCGGCGTTATGCGCCTCGATCTGTTCGGCCACCTGCACGGTGCGGTTCTTGCTGGCGCCCGGTGGCAGCTGGATATCGGTGATGGTGTAGCCCTGGTCTTCCACCGGTAGGAACGAGGAGGGCAGGCGGCTGAACAACAGCCCCATGCCCACCAGCAGCACCAGGTAGATCAGCAGGTAGCGGCCACTGCGCTTGAGGGCATAGGCCACCCAACCTTCATAGCGGTTGGTAAGCTGGTCAAAGCGTTTGTTGAACCAGCCGAAGAAACCGGCCTTGGCATGGTGCTCGCCCTTGGCAATCGGCTTGAGCAAGGTGGCGCACAGGGCCGGGGTCAAGGTCAGGGCAAGGAACGCCGAGAACAGGATCGAGGTGGCCATCGACAGCGAGAACTGCTGGTAGATCACCCCCACCGAACCCGGCATGAACGCCATCGGCAGGAACACCGCCACCAGCACCAGCGTAATACCGATGATGGCCCCGGTGATCTGGCCCATGGCTTTCTTGGTCGCGTCCTTGGGCGACAGGCCCTCGGTGGCCATGATGCGCTCGACGTTTTCCACCACCACGATGGCATCGTCCACCAGGATGCCGATGGCCAGCACCATGCCGAACATGGTCAGCACGTTGATCGAGAAGCCCAGCAACAGCATGGTGGCAAAGGTGCCCATCAACGCAATCGGCACCACCAGGGTGGGAATCAAGGTGTAGCGCACGTTCTGCAGGAACAGGAACATCACCGCAAACACCAGCGCCATGGCCTCGAGCAAGGTGTAGACCACCTTGGTGATCGAGACCTTGACGAACGGCGAGGTGTCGTACGGGATCTTGTATTCCACATTGGCCGGGAAGTAGCGCGACAGCTCGTCCATCTTCGCCCGCACCAGGGTCGCGGTGCTCAGCGCGTTGGCCCCCGGCGACAGCTGCACGCTGACGGCGGTGGACGGTTTGCCGTTAAGGCGTGTGGAGAACTGGTATTCCTGGCTGCCGACTTCCACCCGCGCCACATCCCCGATGCGTACGGTGGAGCCGTCAGGGTTGGCCTTGAGCACGATGTCGGCGAATTCCGCCGGCGTCGACAACTGGCCCTTGACCAGGATCGCCGCAGTGATTTCCTGGGTGTTGGTGCCCGGCAAGTCACCGATGCTGCCCGCCGATACCTGGGCGTTCTGTGCGCTGATCGCGGCGTTGACGTCGGCCGGGGTGAGGTTGAAACCGATCAGCTTCTGCGGGTCGATCCAGATACGCATGGCCCGCTCGGCGCCATACAGCTGGGCCTTGCCGACGCCGTCCAGACGCTTGAGTTCGTTCATCACATTGCGTGCCAGGTAATCGCTGAGCGCAACGTCATCGAGCTTGCCGTCGTTGGAGGTCAAGGTCACCAGCAACAGGAAGCCGGCGGAGACTTTCTCCACCTGCAAACCTTGCTGGGTCACGGCCTGGGGCAGGCGCGGCTCCACGGCTTTAAGGCGGTTTTGCACATCCACCTGGGCCATTTCCGGGTTGGTGCCCGGTTGGAACGTCGCGGTAATCGTCGCCGAACCCAGGCTGCTCTGGGATTCGAAATACAGCAGGTGATCGGCGCCGTTGAGCTCTTGCTCGATCAGGCTGACCACGCTTTCATCCAGGGTCTGGGCCGAGGCGCCCGGGTACACCGCGTAGATTTCCACCTTGGGTGGCGCGACGTTGGGGTACTGGGCCACCGGCAACTGCGGGATGGCCAGCGCACCGGCCAACAGGATGAACAGGGCCACCACCCAGGCGAAAATCGGGCGGTCAATAAAGAACTGCGGCATGACGGGTTATTCCTTTACGAGCGGGCTGTCGTCCACTTCAACTTTTTCGCCGGGGCGCGCGTGTTGCAGGCCCTCGACGATGATGCGGTCGCCGGGCTTGAGGCCACTGGTGACGATCCAGCGATCCTCGATCACCGCACCCAATTCCACCGGCTGCTGGCTGACGGTTTGCTCGGCATCCAGCAGCAAGACCATCGGGATACCGGCGCTGTCGCGGGTGATGGCACGTTGCGGCACGCTGATGCCTTGCTTGTCGACGGCTTGCTCCAGGCGTACCCGCACGAAACTGCCGGGCAACAGGTCGAGGTCCGGGTTGGGGAACTCGCTGCGCAAGATGATCTGCCCGGTGCCCGGGTCGACGCTGATCTCGGCGAACAGCAATTTGCCCGGCAACGGATACAGGCTGCCGTCGTCCTGGATCAGGGTGGCCTTGGCCTGGTCCTGCCCAACCTGCTTCAAGCTGCCGGCACGAAAGGCCCTGCGCAGGTCGTTCAGCTCACGGGTGGACTGGGTGAGGTCGGCGTGGATCGGGTCCAGTTGCTGGATGATCGCCAGCGGCGTGGCTTCGTTCTGGCCGACCAGCGCGCCTTCGGTCACCAGGGCGCGGCCGATGCGCCCGGAAATCGGCGCAGTCACGGTGGCGTAACCCAGGTTCAACTTGGCACGCTCGACGGCGGCCTTGTTGGCAGCGACTTCGGCGTTGGTCTGGCGCACGGCGGCGCGGGCATTGTCGTATTCCTGGCCGCTGATGGCATTGCCTTCGACCAACTGGCTGTAGCGCTGCTCTTGCAGGCGTGCCTGGAACGCGTTGGCCTCGGCCTTGCTCAAGTTGGCCTGGGCGCTGTCGAGGTCGGCCTTGAACGGCGCTGGGTCAATACGGAACAGCACGTCGCCCTGTTTCACATCGTGACCTTCGTTGAACACTCGCTGCATGACCACGCCGGCGACCCGGGCGCGTACTTCGGCAATCCGGGGTGCGGCGATACGCCCGCTGAGTTCGCTGGTAATGGACAGGGGCTTGGCCTGCAGGGTTTCGATGCGCACTTTTGCCAGGGGCATTTCCGGCGCCTCGTCCGCAGACTGACCACACGCGCTCAGCGCCAGTGTGAGGGCCAGCAGGCAAAACGGCGCAAATAGATTCTTCGACATGCTCTTATCCCAATATTGACTGGCGCATCCTAGGGTCACCTGCGCCTTAGTGCTGTGAAGCTGTGTAGCTCGTCTGTGAAGAAGTGTAAGGTGCGGCGCGCGTGGCGTCGGGGGCGTATATCCTTGCACAACCTTGCTTACAATGAAGATCAAATGTGGGAGGGGGCTTGCTTCCGATAGCGGTGAATCAGTCGACCTTTGTGCAACTGAACCACCGCTATCGGGAGCAAGCCCCCTCCCACATGGGATTTGTGTACGACTTATCACTGTATTTTCTGGAAACACCTTCATGCCCAACATCCTCCTGGTGGAAGACGACGCCGCACTCTCCGAGCTGATTGCCAGCTACCTGGAGCGCAATGGCTACCACGTTTCCGTGCTCAGCCGTGGCGACCATGTACGCGAACGTGCGCGCCTCAACCCGCCGGACCTGGTGATCCTCGACCTGATGCTGCCGGGCCTCGACGGCCTGCAGGTCTGCCGTTTGTTGCGCGCCGACTCGGCGGGCCTGCCGATCCTGATGCTGACCGCCCGCGACGACAGCCACGACCAGGTGCTGGGCCTGGAAATGGGCGCCGACGACTATGTCACCAAACCCTGCGAGCCGCGCGTGCTGCTGGCCCGGGTGCGCACACTGCTGCGCCGCAGCAGCCTGTCCGAACCCCAGGTCGCCAACGACCGGATCATCATGGGCAACCTGTGCATCGACCTGTCGGAACGCACCGTCACCTGGCGCGAACAGGCGGTGGAGCTGTCCAGCGGGGAATACAACCTGCTGGTGGTGCTGGCCCGGCATGCCGGTGAAGTGCTCAGCCGCGACCAGATCCTGCAGCGCCTGCGCGGCATCGAATTCAACGGCACCGACCGGTCGGTGGACGTGGCTATCTCCAAGCTGCGTCGCAAGTTCGACGACCACGCCGGCGAGGCGCGCAAGATCAAGACCGTGTGGGGCAAGGGCTATCTGTTCAGCCGTTCCGAGTGGGAATGCTGAACCATGTTCCGTGTGTTGCTACGTCTCTACCTGATCACCATCGTCACCTACAGCGCGGCCATCTTTCTGATTCCCAAGCTGGTGATCCAGCTGTTCGAACACCGCTACATGAACTACAACATCGAACAGTCCCGTGGCCTGCAAAAGCTGATGGTCAAGCAATACCAGCGAGCACCGGTAGAGCGCTGGTCCCAGGTCACCGACCAGTTGAGCCAGGATTTTGCGCCGTTGAAGGTCGAACTGCTGCTGCGCCAGGACGCCCGCTACACCCCCCAGGAAGAACAGCTGCTTGAGCAAGGCAAGCCGGTGATCCGCCTGGGCGAGTGGGGCTGGATGGAAGAAATCAGCTCGCCGATCAACCAGCAGTTCGCGGTCAAGCTCACTGTGCCGCCGGACCCGCTGGACATGAACCTGCTGTACTGGTCGATGAACGTGCTGATCGGCGCCGCATTGCTGGGGTGCCTGCTGGTGTGGCTGCGCCCGCACTGGCGTGACCTGGAACGCTTGAAAAGCACCGCCGCGCTCTTGGGCAAGGGGCACCTGGCGGAGCGCACGCGACTTCCGGCCAGCTCCAGCATCGGCAGCCTGGCGACGGTGTTCGACGCCATGGCGGACGATATCGAGCATCTTTTGAACCAGCAGCGCGACTTGCTCAATGCGGTCTCCCACGAACTGCGCACGCCGCTCACACGCCTGGATTTCGGCCTGGCTTTGGCGCTTTCCGAAGACTTGCCGGACGCCAGCCGCGAGCGCTTGCAAAGCCTGGTGGCGCATATTCGCGAGCTGGATGAGCTGGTGCTGGAATTGCTCTCCTATAGCCGCCTGCAAAATCCGGCGCAATTGCCCGAACGAGTGGAAGTGGCGCTGGACGAGTTTATCGACAGCATATTGGGCAGCGTCGACGACGAGTTGGAAAACCCCGAGATCGTTATCGACGTGGCGCTCGACTGCACCGTGGAGCGTTTCAGTCTCGACCCGCGCCTTACTGCTCGCGCCTTGCAGAACCTGCTGCGTAACGCCACCCGCTACTGCGACAAACGTATCCAGGTGGGCGTCAAGGTGTGTCCCAATGGCTGTGAAATCTGGGTGGATGACGACGGCATTGGTATTCCGCCGGACCAGCGCGAACGCATCTTCGAGCCGTTCTACCGCCTGGATCGCAGCCGCGACCGCGCCACCGGCGGCTTTGGCCTCGGCCTGGCGATCAGCCGGCGTGCCCTGGAAGCCCAGGGCGGTACCTTGACGGCCTTGGCGTCGCCGCTGGGTGGGGCGCGGTTTCGGGTGTGGTTGCCCACCCGGGCTTGATTACAGCACCTTGACCGCACGGCCGATGGCTTGGATCGGTCCGGTCGGTTTGCCGGTGGGTGAGCCGCTAGGGTCTTCCAGGGTCAGCTCGAACAGTTGGTTTTGCGTGAGCGGCGGTAGTTTGTCCAGCGGCACCGACAGCGTCTGGCCCGGCTTGACCAGGCCCAGGGACACCGGACCTTGCCAGCCATCGCCCTTGGTCCAGAACTGCAGGGCTTTGTCCGCCGGCACTTCCATTACACCCAAGGGGATCAGCTGGATCTGCTGATTATTACTGGCTTGGATCACCCAGCCCGGCGCCTGATTCTGCGGCGCCACCAGCACCACTACAAAACTTGGGTCGGCGATGGGCGGCCGGGTCAGCAGCAGCGTCGCCAGCACGACGCTGGCCGCCAGCCCCGTAGCGGCCAGGCCACGCCACAAGGCCAGCAGGTTCCACCAGGGTACGCAGGTTTCCGGCGTCGCGAGTGAGCCTTGTATGCGCCGCCATAGTTGCGGGGAGGGCGGCACCGGTTCGGCCAGCGCCGTCAGCGGTAACATGCGTTGCTCCCAGGCATCCACCGCCGTGCGCAACTCGGCGTCGTGCTTGAGGCGTTGCTCAACCTCGGCGCGTTGCTCGGCGGGCAGGGTGCCCAGTACGTATTCACTGGCCAGTTCGTCGTTGTTCATGCCATGCACTCCCGCAGGGCGGCGAGGCTGCGTTTGATCCAGGCTTTGACGGTCCCCAGCGGGGTGCCTAGTTTGCGCGCGATTTCGCTGTGGGAATAACCGTCGACATAGGCATGCAGGATGCAACGGCGGCGGGCCGGGTCAAGCTGTGCCAGGCAGGCATGGATCTGCCCCGAGCGGGCCGGGAACTCAAAGGTTTCGGCAGGTTCCGCGGGTTGTTCATGCGCTTCGCTCAAGGCGATGTCGCGGCCGGCGTTACGCACGACGTTCAATGCCAGGTGCCGAGTGACGCTGAACACCCATCCTCGCGCCGAGCCTCGATTGCGGTCAAAACCGGCGGCACCGCGCCAGATCTTGATAAACGCGTCATGCACGATATCTTCGGCCCGCGCCTTGTCGCGGACGATGCGCAGGGCTACGCCGAGTAAACGGCTGCTGTCTTGCTCGTACAAGCGGCGCAGGGCCTGTTGATCGCCACGGGCGCAGGCCAGCAGGCAGGCTTCGTAATCAAACAAATGACTTCCCCAAGACAAACCGCCTGTGCAGGACCGAGCAAGTCGGCTCCTGCACAGAGGGTGTAATTTCCTTTGGGCAGCGTAGTCGAGTTTGCTCAGTTAGCCGCCCAGAAAATATAGTCCGCCTGGTATTTCACGACCTCTTGCGTGCCTTTGTTGGCGGCGGTGCATTCGCTGCTCGGCGCTACGCCGCCCTTGAGTGCGACCCGCTGGATATAACTCACGCCAGTCATGGCGCCTTTGCCTTCAGCCGGGTTGGCCTTGACCAGTTGATAGGGGAGGTTGCCCGGGCTCGACGGCGCCACGGCCAATTGGGTGCCGGTGACCTTGGAGCCGTCCTTGGCCTGCCAGGTGGCCGGTGGGCCGAAGTAAGTGCCCACCTGCTTACCGCTGCGGTCATTCAGCACGGCCTTGGGTCCGACAAAGGTCCATTCGGTCTGGCCGGCTGCGCCAACCTTGTCGCTGCACTCATAGGTTATTTCGCCGACGCCTGTGGTTTCCATCGACACCTTGTGGCCATCCGGCACCTTGATGCTGTCGGGCAAGCCGCCCTGAGCAAAGGCGGCAGGGCTGGCGATGAGTAAACCGGTGAAGCAGAGCAGGGCTTTCGCGTTCATGGTGTTTCTCCATTGGGTAGAACAGCAGGGTTGCTGCAGGTAATACCCATCGCCCGGCCGATTGGATGCAGCGATTAGAAAATAAAGTTTGGAAGGCGCACACTGTGCGCCCCGCTTTACCCGAGGAGAGATTGGCAATGACTGGTGTCCACACGTCTGCTCAACAGGGTTTCTCGACCCAGGCCGTGACCTACGCCCAAGGCCGGCCAGACTATCCACGGCAACTGACCGGCTGGCTGACCGAGGCGCTGCACATCAGCGCGCAGTCGACGGTGATCGACCTGGGCGCCGGCACTGGCAAGTTCACCCGTTTGCTCAGCAGCCTGGCGCCGACGCTGATAGCCGTCGAACCAGTGGCGGCGATGGGCGCGCAGTTAGCCAAGCTGTTGCCGGATGTACGCCTGGTCGACGGCACCGCTGAATCCATCCCCTTGGCGACCGCCAGCGCCGATGCACTGGTGTGTGCCCAGGCCTTTCACTGGTTCTCGACCCGCGCTGCACTGGCGGAAATTCATCGCGTGCTCAAGCCCGACGGGCGTCTGGGCCTGGTGTGGAATGTGCGCGATGAGTCGGTGGACTGGGTGGCGGCGATCACTGAAATCATTACCCCTTACGAGGGCGACACCCCGCGTTTTCACTCCGGACGTTGGCGTGAGGCTTTCACCGGTGAGTATTTTTCCGACCCCGAAATGATCTGTTTCCCGTACAGCCATGTTGGCAGCCCGCAGGAAGTGATCATGGATCGCTTTCTTTCCGTGAGCTTCATCGCGGCGTTGCCAGCTGCGCAGAAAGCTCGAGTGACTGAGCAATTACGCACGTTGATTGACACGCACCCGGCGTTGAAGGGGCGTGACACCGTCGCCTTCCCGTATCAGACCCAGGCTTACCGGTGTAACCGACTGAGCTAAAACGCATAAAGTCAGATCATATTGGTATAAGTGGTTATAAGAAAAATCGCTATCCTGCGGCCAGAAATTTATAAGGCCGCAGGTAGTTGCAATGGATGTGGGTAATATTGGTTTCGTGGTTGCCGGCCTGATCGTAGGTTTTATCGTGGGCATGACCGGTGTCGGTGGGGGCTCGTTGATGACCCCGATCCTGTTGTGGTTCGGCATCAACCCGGCCACTGCGGTGGGGACCGACTTGTTGTACGCCGCCATCACCAAGTCTGGCGGTGTGCTGGTGCACAGCAAGAACAAGAACATCGACTGGACCATTACCGGCTGGCTCACCCTGGGCAGCGTGCCGGCGGTGTTGTTGACCCTGTGGTTCCTCGCCAGCCTGCACACCGACCCCAGCGCGATGAACGCGGTGATCAAGCAAGCCCTCGGCGTGGTATTGCTGCTCACGGCCCTGGCGATTCTGTTCAAGAAAAGGCTGTTGGCCTTTGCCCAGCGCCATGCCGGCGATGACTACCATATGCACCCGCGCAACTTGAACGCACTGACGGTAGTCACGGGTGCGATCCTTGGCACCATGGTCGCCTTGACCTCCATCGGCGCCGGTGCCCTTGGCACGGTGGCGTTGTTTATCCTGTATCCATTCCTGGCCACGCGGCGGCTGGTCGGCACCGAGATCGCCCATGCCGTGCCCTTGACCCTGGTGGCGGGGTTGGGCCATGCGAGCATGGGCAATATGGATTGGCAGTTGCTGGGCTTTTTGCTGATGGGCTCGTTGCCGGGGATCTACTTTGGCAGCCATATGACCGGCAGGATTCCTGACGGGGTCTTGCGGCCGTGCCTGGCGGTGATGCTGATGGCGGTGGGGTATAAGCTGGCGTTCTGAGTGGTTCCGTGGCGGCCTGACAGCCGACCAGGATGTGGGGGGGTGACCGAGTACATATCCGTTGCTGCGGTAACGGCCACTTAGGGTTCCGCTCTTACAGCGGCTCACTTTTGGAAGGACCCAAAAGTAAGCAAAAGGTCCTCGCCGGTATGACTCACCCACATGGGTTACAAATCAGTTCACGCACATAGGTAACAGTTTTTAACTGGCAGGGTCGATTTCGCGAGGATCTGACCATGCCCTGGAAAGAGCTGAAAC